>JBLNAU010000309.1:0-10658 GCA_050259515.1 Syntrophothermus sp. | reverse complement strand
CACTGGCGGCGGGCGGGTCACAGAGCTGACTGCGCGACCGCTGTTGAATCTTTTTTATCCCGAGCTTTCCGGGGTGATCCAGCCCCTCTCTGGCGAATACGGCGGACGCCGGTCAGCCCTCGAACAGATGCCTTTTTCTTCGGGGTATGGCGTGGAGACAGGCCTGCTGATCGATATCTTTGAGAAATTTGGACTCAAGTCCATCGGTCAGGTGGACCTTCTGGAGCGCGTCCATCACAACCAGCAGCTGGAAGGCCTCAGCAAGATGGCTTTTGCGATCATCCAGACCGTTGTACGGAGACTGGAGCGCAGATACGAGCGCAACTTCCTCGAAGATGTCAACAAAACCATGAAGATGATCCGGTACGACAAGGATGTACTCTACCTGGATGTGAATGAAATCGCCGAACTGGAGCGTGCGGCGATGATCGAGATCCCTGAGTATTGCAATCGGGAGAAAAGTTAATGTAAATTGATGCCCCGCCAGGAATAGGTGGGGCATCAAACAAATATGGTTAATTCTGAGCGAATGTATCGATCAATAATCTGAAATTGCCGCCCACCGGATAGAGGATCGGGCAGGTGGCACCGCGCTTCCGGTACTCATTGACTTTCGTTTTGGCTTCCTCCGGCGTTCCGGAAGCAGTGATGCGGTAAACCAATTCCTCCGGCACAAGATGCTTGGCCTTGTCGATCTGCTCCTTCGTGGCAGGCCATCCCAGGATCGACTGGATCTCCTGGATGACCTCCTGGGAGACACCGGAGGCCTTGGCGATATGAGGCTGCTGAGCGAGATACTGGCACAGCAGACCCCGGGTGTGATCGATCGCCGTATCATGATCCTCGTCCACCGAACAGACGATCAACTGGGGGCGGTCAAAATCTTCCATCTTGCGGCCGGATTTTTCCAAACCTTTGGAAAGCAGCTCGAGCGCATTATCGTTGTATTCCGGCGGAACGCAATAGTTAAGTACCACGCCGTCTGCGATCTCGCCGGTCAGCTCCATCATCTGGTCGCCGGTTGCGCCGATCATGATCGGGATATTACGCGGCTCGCGGCGGCCGTGGACCACATCCAGCTCAATTCCTTCCACATGGTGGAATTCACCGTGGAAGGTTACCCGTTCCATGTTCAACAGGCGGCGCATTACATCCACGGTCTCGCGCATGGCGGTTAATTGCTTGCGGCGCTTGATACCTACATTGCTGGCCAGCGGATCCCACCAGGCGCCAATGCCGCAAATGATGCGGTTGGGCGCCAGATCGTCCAGAGTGAGAAAGGTGGCAGCGAGCAGACCAATATTACGGGTCCAGTTGTTGATCACGCCCGAGCCGACCTTGAGCCGGTTCGTGACAGCGGCGTAGGCAGCCATCGGCACGATCGCATCCCGGACCAGGCGCGATTCCGCCTGCCAGACCGCTTCAAAGCCCTTGGCCTCGGCGTAGCGTGCGTAATCCAATCCGTCTCTCAGATCGTGAGAATCCTGCAGGTATAGTGCTACTCTTTCCACGTTGACAATCCTCCATTCATGAGATGTTGGCGAAATCCATTCTATTTTAGATTTTCAAGGTTTTGGGAAGCTCGAAATCAGTTCTTGAAATCGATAAGCAACGGCATTATACCTGAAAGTGGATTCCATCCGTCTTATTCAGAGCCTTTTTATTTGGTTTTGTGAAGTAAGAGGAGGAGTATCATCCCAAACGGTTGTGAATATTATCACTATAAAGGTGCAGAATATCGTTCTATACTAAATATAGCTTTTTAGCCAGCTTTTTTGTTTGCTTAGTGAGTGGAGTAAAAATGACCCAACAAAATGCGAAACCGACAAAATCCAGCCGCATTGAAAATTGCCGCGTAGTGGAGATCGGTGTGGAGCACATGGGTGAATGCCTGCAGCAGGGGCCGCAGCCGTGCTCACACGCCATGCCTTTTGGATATTGTTTCCTATGCACCCACCCGCAGGTGGATGAGATTATCGAGAATACAAAGAGAGCCCGAGTCATGGAGCATGCTGTGGGCTAAAAAACTTCTCTCAGAAGAACTACAATTCATGATCATCTGAGTAGATGATAAAAAACTGTCCCCGATTTCGGGGACAGTTCGATTTTTACCTTTTGCCCAGTTTATTGAAGTGCTTGCAGCCTCTTCCACATCTCGGGAGCCAGCTCGCGTGAGCGGGCGGCGATACGCTCCTCGTCCATGGCCACGATCTGCTTGCCCTGCATCAGGATCTTGCCCCTGCACACCGTGGTATCCACGGTCGCGTCCACAAGACCGAAGATGAGGTGGCCGAGGAAATTGCCTTCATTCAACACGGTCGGCGGCTGGTAATCCAGGATCGCCAGGTCGGCCGGGCGGCCTTCCGCAAGCTCTCCCACGCGGATACCGAACTGGCGTTCAACGATCTCCGGGTTATTCCACAGCAATAGCTGCGGCAGCTCCAGGAAGGCGACGCGCGGGTCCTTGTTCGCCAGGCGGTGGAGCAGGTAGCCACAGCGCATCTGGGACAGCATATCGGACGACATGCCGTCGGTTCCCAGACCGACCAGGATATTTCTGTTCAGTAACTCGAAGAGCTTGGTCACACCGACTGCGTTGTTCATGTTTGACTCGGGATTGTGAACGACACAGGTATTGGTCGATGCAATAATATCCATCTCCTCGCTGTCGATATGAACGCAGTGGATGAATAGTGACTTCTCTCCCGTGACACCCATCTTATCCAGCCGGTGGACGGTGGGCATGCGATACTTATTCAGCGAGTCCTCACGATCTGCAAAATCCTCGGCTACATGAACGTGGCATCCGACGCCGGCATCTCTGGCGATGCCCACACATCTTTCGAGGGTTTCATCTGAAATGGTAAACGAGGCGTGCAGGCCCATCATGGCTGCGATCTGTCCGTCTCCCTTGCCGATCTTTTTGATAAAGCGCTCATTCTCCTCGACCCCGCCGCCCATGAGGTTGCGGTCGGAGACCTCATAGCACAGGGAAGCGCGAACGCCAGCCTCACGCACAGCCTTTTCGATCAGGTCCAGCGAGCCATCGCGCATGCCGGGGGAGGCATGGTGGTCGATGATCGTGGTCGTGCCGTTGCGGATGCATTCAATGAGCGGGATCTGCGCTGAAAGCAGAATATCCTCTTCGCACAACGCCCGGTCCACCTTCCACCAAAGCCGTTCGAGAATTTCCACAAAGTTGGAGGCCGGCTCTCCGGGGATGGCCATGCCGCGTGCCATGGTCGAATAGAAATGGTGGTGGGTGCAGATAAAGCCGGGTAGAACGACCTTGCCTGAGCAGTCCACTGACTCGGCCTCCGGGAAGCGCTTCCTCATTTCGGCGGCGTCACCCACGCCGACAATGGTTTCGCCATCTGTCACAACCGAACCGTTCCAGGTGACTTTATTGTTTGCCCCTAGTGTAACGACGATCCCGTTCTCAAATCTGGTTGTCATAAGAATCCTTTCACTTTGGCGTTTGGTTAGTTTTCAACGAGCAGGGCAATCTCTTCGGGAGTGCGCTCCCGCATGGTGATCGCGCCGGTAAAGCATTTTTTGGCACAGATGGAGCACCCGATGCAGTGAGCGGGGTCCGAATGCGGTTGTCCATTTTCATCCAGATGGATGGCAAGGTATGGACAGCGGGCGCAGTTTCCACAGGATGTGCACAGATGATAATCGAATTCGGAGATTTTCTTGACCGGGGTCAGCGACATGAAATCCGTGATCGGATGGGGCTGGGTGATGCCGATCAATTCCTGGATGGTGCTGATGCCGCGCTCCTGCATCATGAAGGCGGTACCAGATTCGAGGTCGCGAATGATGCCATAGCCGTACTTGGTGGCAATGGTGCAGAACTGGACGGTCTTTACGCCCAGGGCCAGGAAATCCATGGCAGCCTTGTATGACATGGGGCCGCCGTTGCCGGAGATCTCGATCCCCTCGGGGACCGAGTTGGCCAGGGTTAGATAAGAGATCGGTGTAACGCCATCGCCGCTCATGCCCGTTACAACACCCTCCTCCCAGACCCGTCCCACGGCGGGACGGAATCCCAGGCTGGGGAAGGAGTTGGCCAGGGTGATGCCGGCCTTCTTTTCAGGATATTTATCGAGGACCTTGCGAATGGCCCGCAGGATCGGGACAATGGAGGTCACCGCTGCGGTGAGCTTGAAGAGCTTGGGAATATCCGGCGAGCCGACTTCCATGATCCAATCAATGATCTTGGCTGTGAGCGCCGCATTTTGCGAGACGATATCGCCTTCGGTCCCATCTCCGCCCTGGGGGCAGGACAGCGAATATTCGATGCCCATTACGCCGGACGCTTCCAGCTTGCGGGTATTGGACTGCCAACCCTTTTTATCGTTCTCATCATGGCCGGTGACCGGCCCACCGGTGGAAGCGATGGTCAGGCGATCGGGCCATTTCTGGATCAACTGTTCCACTTCACGGCAAACGCGGTCGAGCGGGTGACCGGAGACATTGTCGGCATTGCCATAGGTCAGCGAATTGAAGCAGAACATGTACTCGCCTGGGATATGGATCGGCACATTGTCGAAGGCGGTCTTCATGATCCCGCCCGCCCAGCCGTGCTCGTAGGCCATGTTCATTTGCTCAAAGCCATCGGTCAATGGGGAGGCGGAAAGGAGATACGGCGAATGAATGGGACGACCAAAGAAGTCGGTTTCCAGTGAAACCGGTACAGGATCGTAACCCGGCAGCTTGAAATAGGACTTGGTCGGTTTCTTGACTTCCGGCTTTTCCTGCTTTTTCAGCCAGGCATCCATCTCCAGAGCAGTGTTCTTGCCCGAGGCAACCGCTTCCACAACTGTGGTGGGGCCATTGGAATTATCGCCGGCGTAGAAGACACCCTCCACCTGTTCTCTGGCGATATGGGAGCGCATACCGATCGCCATGACGACCGCGTTGATCTCGGTGCGGATCGCCTCGGTCCCGTAGACGTCGCGGACATTGGCGGGCTTGAAGGGGGTGTTTTCCGGCAGCTCAACTTTCTTGGTCTCGATCCCGGTGATGCTCTGCCCATCGGTGCCGATGCGGGTGACGCGGATGCGCCCGTTGATCTCGATATCGTGATCGATGAGCTCCTGGCGCTCCAAGGGAGTCAGCGGCATCTCGGAAAGCTTCTCCAGCATGAATAGCTCGACGTGCACCGCGCCGCGCTCCCTGGCGGTGATCGCACAGTCCACGGCCGTTGCACCGCCGCCGATAACCGCCACGCGACCGTTGAATTGATAAGCCTGTTTGTTAGAGAGCAGGTCAACCATTTTGATGGCCAAGTCTTCATTCTCAACGCCGAGCTCGATCGGTTTCCACAGACCGGTGGTCACACATACGGCATCGTATCCCTGCGCAAGAAGTTCCTTTGCATCCTCCACTTTTACACCAGTCTTTGCCTGGATGGTGCCCAGTGAGAGCAGGAACTCGATATCCGATTCAATGACGTTCCTGTCCAGGCGCTGCTCGGGGATGAGGTTCATCATTCCACCGAGGCAGTCACGGCTCTCGAGGATATCCACAGCGTAGCCGAGTTGTCCGAGAACAGAAGCCACTCCCAGCCCCGCGGGACCGCCGCCGATCACGGCAACCTTTTTGCCATTGGGAAACGGGGTTGAGAACTTTGGAATCCCTCCCAGCCGCTTTGCGGTTTCGACAATGGTGGCCTGGACCTTCGGGATATTGATTGAGCCATCGAACTTTTTGCGTGAGCAGGCTGCCATGCAGAACCGGTCGGGGCAGACCAATCCACATACGCCACCCAATGGGTTGCTGCTCATGATCTCCGCCGCGGCTCGCTTGATGTCTGATGGATGGCCCTGGCGGGCTGCCATCATAAAATCAAAGGGAGAGCAATTGACCGGGCAGGCTTCCTTGCAGGGTTTTTCTTCACAGTATTCGCATCGGAGCAATTCTGTTTGGAGCTGGTGATGACTCATTAATCGATCATCGATTGTGCTGTTCATCGAACACCTCAATTCTGTGGAATATGTGTGCAAATTGTCACAAAATCATTATAACTTTTGTCCGACAACGAACGAGTGAAAAAAATCTATATCCTGAGGGTGGTATGTCACATTAAATGGCCGGCAATCAGATATATCAGCTGATCTCCTCAATTAAACAAAAACTCTCCAATATGGAATATTCCATATTGGAGAGTTAACTACGGATATATATGTTCTTAGGGCGCTGCTTTGAGCATCTCCATTTTACGGATGAGCTCCAGATCCTCCGGGATATCCAGGTCCAGGCCCAGGTTGGGCAGATTGACGATCTCCAGCCTGGCTCCGGTGGCATCCACTTGCTGGCAGTGCCGCTGGAAGGAATTCACTCCAAAATCATATTCGATCAGCCCGGAAGGGGACATCAACAAGGCATTGGTCCCGGTGTTGTGGCGATCGGGCGCGATCACCACCACGGGGGGATCGGCTGCATGGTCGATCAATGTCAATACATCCTCACGGGTGATCAAGGGCAGGTCCGCAGGAAGCACCAGCACCCCGCGGGTGGCATATACCTGGGCAATGACCGTGGCCCGCTTCAAGGCTGTGTTCAGCTCCGGCTGTCCGTCTTCGCGGACCGTTCTGGCACCATAATTGCGGGCCAGGGTCAGCGCCTGCGGATCGCGGCTGATGACCAGCACCTCTTCCAATTCCTTCAAGTCGCAGAGGGTTTGTAATGTGTGTTGTAAAAGCTTGCGATTCAGCTCTGTCCGTTCATCCTCTGACAACAAACCAGCCAGGCGGGACTTACCCCGCCGTAATGGCTTTACAGGAACAATCGCCCATAGTGTCATAAGTGATTTCCAATAAACCTTAACAAGTCTTGAGCCAGCCGGCTCCTATCATCATGACTTTTCATCAGCGTATTCGTTACAAGCACTTGCATGTTTAAACCCATGATATCTCCTTGCAGTTGCTCATCAATTTTGTCGATCACAAATCCTTCTGCCAGACCACGATAATGATTTGCCACGGCCAGCGCGGAGGACTCCATTCCCAGCTCACGAAACATCTTGGCGGCAGGGCCCTTGACGGTTTCGCCGCCAATAATGGGCGAGACGGCGAAAGCCCTCGTCCCGGTCCCCTCTCCCTTATGGAAAGGGGTAAGTACACGGAGAATTGGATCGATGCTTACCCAGGGGTTGGAGGGGCAGATGACAATGGCGTCTGCGGACCGGATCGCCTCACGCACACCGGGAGCTGGCTCCGCTGTATCGGCTCCCTCAAACCGGAAGCTTTTTACGCGCGGCTCGCACTTGCGGTGCACAAAGTATTCCTGGAAGGCTAATTCGCCTTCCTCTGTATTAACGAGGGTGCTCACTTTTTTGTCCGACATGGGCAGGACGGTGGGGAGGATTCCCCAGGCTTTGCAAAAGTCGCGCGTGATCCCGCTCAGGCATTGGCCCTCCTTCAACCGCCGCGTCCGCTCGAGGTGAGTGCCAAGATCCTGGTCTCCCAGGTTGAACCAATCGGGACCTCCCAGCCTGGAAGCGTTAGCGATGGCGTTCCAGCTCTCGCCCATTCGCCCCCAGCCCGTTTCAGGGTTTGCGAGTCCAGCAAGCGTATAACAGACCGTGTCCAGGTCTGGACAAATGTACAGGCCGTAGTGCTCGAAGTCATCACCGGTATTGACGATGACGGTCAAATCCTCGGGTGGAAGATTCAGGGCGAGTCCGTGTGCAAGCTTTGCACCCCCGACCCCGCCGGCTAAAGCGACAATTTTCAATTCGTTTCACTCCAACCGCAAAATCGTTATAGCGACATCAAAGTCGCGTTACATGAGGAGAAATATATTTATAAAAACAGCGCGATCTCGCCGATCGCTTTTTTCTCGCGCGCCTGGCGGCTGTCATCCGGATACCCGATAAAGAACATGGCCTCCGGTTCCCAGGTTTTGGAAATGCTCAATGTCCGTTGGATCGTTTCCTGTGCAAAGAGAGGCCAGCAGGCCCAGACGCCTGCGAGGCCTTCGGCGTGAGCGGCCAGGAGCAGCTGCAGCCCGGCCGCGGCAACGGATTGGATGGCCATGGTTCGTTCGGCAAGCTGGCGATTTTCGTCGGAGTAAACATCCATTTCGCTGCTGTCCATGCAGAGCAAAATGGCGACCGGGGCCGAGACGATCCTCTCCTTCGAGCGCTTTGCCTGGGCTTGAATTTTTTCAGGGGGAATGCCGTCACGCGCCAGATCACGTTCAAAGTCAGCGGCCATGGATGTGGCGAGCGATTCCTTGACGGATTGGGTGGTGATCACAACAAATCGCCACGGCTGACGGTTGTGCGCGGAGGGCGCGAACGTGGCAGTGGCGAGGAGAGTCTGTATCACGGACTCCGGAACCGGGTCCGTTTTGAAGCGGCGGATGGAGCGCCGGGTTCGTAAAAAGCTGTGAAGCTCAGCTGGAGTGCAGATCAAAGTGGATGGGCTTGATACGGAAGATGATGCGTCGCTGTCCCTCCCGGTAGGTCCAGGGTTTGTTTTTGTATTTGAGGGAGAGCTTGTTAATGTGCTCATCGGCACCTTCTCGTGTATATCCGACCACTTCACCGCGCATGCCAAGGTAGCGCTCCTGTTCCTCCGGATCCTGGACCACCATGGCCACACTCGGACGCGCTTTCATGTTTTTGTCCTTGGCCCGGCCTTCGTTGGTATTGACCAGAATATCTTCACCGTCCGTGTCAAACCAGACGGGTGTCACTTGCGGGGTGCCGTCAGCCATGAGCGTTGCCAGGTACAGCAGGGCTTTCTTGTCTCCATTGAGGAGATCGTTAAATTCAGTGGGAAAGGTCATGTTCCACCATAGGGTTTGGGATAAATAGCGTTGCCATGTCTTTATGAAATCTGAGTATCGTTTCGATATCCTCCATTGTACAACTGATCAGAAGCTTGATCTCGGCATCGCGTTTCAGTTTATCAAATGTGCATAAGATTCCTGTTAGTGTTTTCCCGTTTTGGGAGCCGATCCAGACATCGATGCCGCCCCCATCCGCTGCAGACGTATTTTCGAGAAAGCCATAATCCAGAGGGTAGGCCTTCTCCGGATAGCGGGGATGGGCACTGCCTCGCGGCCGATCGATTGTGATGGAATGGCTGTTGGCCAGCCCGCTCATTACCTGCCAGAAATCCAGCCCTGTTTCCATGGTTCAGCGAAATAGATCCTGATCCTTGGGGCGGATCAATTCCCCGAGCGAGCCTTCCCTTAATGGATATGGGAATCCTCGCACATGGACCACAGGCGTTCCTTCGGCGGCCTGGCCCATGACCAGCGAGGCGGCAGCCGCCAGCTCATCCGCCGCGCCGACCTGGGTGATGCGAAGCGTGAAATCGAAAAGGTCGTGTCTGCCGCGCAGGTCTTCCAGGCCGGGCATGCCGGACAAGCCTATGGCGACGCCGACCGTTCCATTGCGCCAGGCGCGGCCGTGCGAATCGATGATCAGGACGCCGATCCTTTTTCCGGTTCTGGATTGGATCTCCTGCCTCAGGTTTTCCGCGGAACGGTCGGGATTTTCAGGCAGGAGCAATACCCACTCTTCCCGTGCGTCCCCCGTCCCTGCAACGTTGGAGTGATCGATCCCGGCATTGGCGCACACGAATCCCAGCTTGTGCTCCACAATGATCGTCCCGGGACGTGTGCGCAGTACTTCCCGGCTCTCGCACAATATGAGCTCAACGAGGCGTGGATCCTTGTCGATCTGCGTTCCCAAATCCATGGCGCGCTGGGATGGCGTGACCGTCACAAGGTTTACCGCCCGACCCTCGGCTTTGGAAATAATCTTCTGGGCAAAGACAAGGATGTCCTGGTCCTGCGGGACCACACCATTCGTTTCAAGTGCCTCCAGGATAAGTTCGGCCAGGTTGTCGCCAGGCTGAATGATGGGAATATGCTGCAGCGGTGTGAGAATCAGGGACATGTTTCAGGTGTAATGAGTGTCCAGTATAGGTACTTAATTACCGTATCCCGGCTATTGTTCACTTATTCTTCGCACCCGTAATTTTGATCCCGGCATGAGTGGAACCATACTGCTTGTTGATGTTGATCAGCACACTGGTCAAGCCTTCCACAACCACCGAGTTCTCGATGGGGCCAGCATCCCAGCCGACCAATCCGGCTGCTTCGACGAGTTTGATCGCCTCGTGACGGGCGTCCTTGCTGGTGCCAGTCACCAGGACGTCACAGGATACCTCGCTATTTCCAATCAAGTGCTCATGCGAAATGTTCTGGAAGGCCGCCACCACTTCCACTCCCTCGCCAAGGATTTGCCGGGCCTCCTGTGCCGCCGATCCCGCAGCAGGCATCTGGACTTTTGTCACTTTTGGGGGAACCAGCGGCACGGTCACATCGATGAAAAGCTTTCCTTTGACCTCTTCCTTGATGCTCTCAAGGGTATCCCGATGTGCAGCATAGGGTACGGTCAGTACGACGATATTGGCCTGTTGGGCGGCCTCTGGGTTGCTCATCCCGACCACGGAGCCGGAGCCATCCAGGCGCTCGATGATCTCGGCTGCCGCGCTGATCGCCTTTTCGGGAGTACGCGAGCCGATCAAAACCCGGTAGCCTGCCTTCGCCCAACGATAGGCCAGGCCTTTGCCTTCCTTGCCGGTACCGCCCAGGACGGCGACGGTCATCATGATTGCTTCATTGTCCAT
>JBLNAU010000308.1:0-5011 GCA_050259515.1 Syntrophothermus sp. | reverse complement strand
GGCTTTGGCTTTATGGTGGACGACATCAATGTTACCGGTTCTGCAACCGATGGCGCCGAAGCAGATGCCGGCTGGACCTATAAACCGACGACCGGTTTCCATGTCTCGACAGGCACTGAATCCAAGTTGTACAGCCACTATTATGTTGCCGAGTACCGCCAGTACTATGGGTACGACAAGACCCTCAAGGTCGGCCCATACTTCTTTGGTTACCTGAATGATCCTGCGCTGGGCAACTGGGTCGACCATTTCCCCTACCAGGATGGCCTGCTGATCAACTACTGGGACACTTCTCAGAAGAATAACCAAACCAGGAATCATCCGGGTGCTGGTTTATTGCTGCCCATCGACGCTCACTACAAGGCCCTCATGCGGGTGGACAATGTGGTGTGGCGCAATCGGGTCCAGACCTATGACTCGACCTTCACTCTCGAGCCGACCGATGCGCTTAATCTGCATGTAAACAGCGTCTTATCGCCTGTCCCAAGCTTGAAGGGTGTTTCCATGTTCGATGACCGCACCACATATTGGGATTCAGCCAATCCTCAGGGAAGTGTCAAGAACCCGAATACGGGCACACAGATCCGTATTGTGGGTATCAGTGCCCTGGGTGGATTCTTGCAGGTTGAAGTACGTCCCGCAAAGTAAGAAAATTTAATATATAAATGAGACCCCGCCTGACAAGGCGGGCTTCTCTGTTTAAGGGTTTAAAGAATAAAAACATATTCTTGTTCTAGAAGCAATATCTCAGTAGCTTTTCCATGAAATTCATCGCAAGAAGAAACTCTTGGGCCCGGAGCAAGGGCGGCTCTTGGAAACTGGTCCACCTATATCAGTAAGTTCAGGCCATAGGCATTTGTTTCCCGGCAAATTTATCCTTTTGCAGTAGAAGCGGATTAAAAAGACATCCTGTCCGACTCCCCGGGTGGACAGGATGTCACTTTTTGATCGTGAAGATATCTGCTTTCATGTTCACAGATAGGTAAACAACCTATTTTGGTAAAAAATAGGAAAAGGTTACACTTTGTCTTGATTTTCCAAGATAAATTAATATAATGTGAGCTGCTTAGCTAAACTTAATGTGTTTTGTGGGAAACGAAAAGGCAAACCCATCGCAAGGTGGGGGCGCAAAGTCATGGGCCCCGCTGATGGGGTCGCCAGACCGCCGAAATTTTTTATTTCTATGGCCTTATTCATTAAAAGGAGGTGGTTGTTTCAAAAATTCGAATGTCAGTTCGTGCCAACGTACCATTTCAAACTATTCAGAGGAGACATAGTTAATGAAAGCAAAGTGGTTTAGCACGCTGTTGGTGGTCACAATGCTTGTCGTCGCCATCGTGCCTATGGCCGGAGCGGCGCCGGCGGGCGCACAGGACGGACCTGATGATGTTCCGAATGTGGGGGCAAACACTGATAACCCCAGCCACCCGCTGGGAGATCAGCAGGCTGCTGAAAAGCAGATTGCCCTGGAATCTAAAATGGCCGGCAAGACCAAGGGTAAAACCCATGAGGTAGCCAAGGGCCAGTATGTAGAGCTGGCGCGCGAAGGGGAGGATTCGATCTGGACGGTTGTGGGTCAGTTCGGCAATTCAATCAGTTCCACCTATGGTGGTACTGCCGGTCCACTGCGTAACCAGATCCCCCAACCCGATCGTAGTGTGGATAACAGTACGATTTGGGCGCCTGATTTTAACCAGTCATATTATCAAAATCTTTTATTCTCGGATGCGCCTGGTGCTGTGTCCATGCGCAATTTCTACATTGAGCAGTCCTCCAATCGCTATACGGTCAACGGCACTGTGGAAGACTGGGTGAATGTGCCATTCAATGAAGCATATTATGGTTCCAATTATTGTGGCGGCATTGTTTGTGCACGCACCTGGCTGTTTGTCCGTGATTCGGTCAATGCCTGGTACAACGCTCAGATCGCAGCTGGCAAAACCCCTGCTGAGATCAGCGCCTACCTGGCCAAGTTCGATGTCTGGGATCGCTATGACTATGATGGCGATGGCAACTTCAATGAGCCGGATGGCTACATCGATCACTTCCAGGCGATCCATGCCGGTGAAGGTGAGGAGACCGGTGGGGGTGCGCAGGGTACGGACGCCATTTGGAGCCATCGCTGGTATGCGTTCTATAACAACATCGGTTTCACAGGTCCGGCTTTCAACAAGTACGGCGGCATTAAGATAGGCGGCACCGACCTGTGGATCGGTGACTACACGGTTGAGCCTGAGAATGGCGGCGTCGGTGTGTTCGCCCATGAGTTCGGCCATGATCTCGGCCTGCCCGATCTTTATGACACCTCCGGCAACACCGGCGGCGCAGAGAACTCGACCGGCTTCTGGACCCTGTATTCCAGCGGCTCCTATGGCAGCACTGGCAAGCCGGAAGACGGCATTGGCTCCAAGCCGATCCCGATGAGCGCCTATGAGAAGATCTTCCTCGGCTGGTCGAATTACCAGGTGGTTGGCTACCGCCAGCCGGCGGCTGTCAAGCTTGGTCCAGCGAACTACAACACCAAGCAGGCCCAACAGCTCGTCGTTTTCCTTCCGGATAAGCAAGTGGATGCTGTCATTGGCGATCCATATGCTGGAAGCTATTTCTATCACTCCGGCTCGGGGAACGATCTGGATAACAGTATGACCCGTTCCGTGACCCTGCCGGCCGGTGCGGTCTCCCTCAGCGCCAAGGTTCGCTATGAGATCGAGCTCGACTGGGATTATGCATACCTGACGGTCAACGGCGCGCCGGTGGCAACCAGCCTGTCCACCAGCACCAATCCCAATGGGCAGAACTTTGGAAATGGCATCACCGGTTCCTCCGGCGGCAACTGGGTTGACCTAACGGCCGATCTCTCTGCCTTCGCAGGCCAGACCGTGACCCTTGGCTTCCGTTACTGGACCGATGGCGCTGTTGCCGAAGCTGGCTTTGGTGTGGATGATATCGCCATTACCAGCCTGCCGACCGATGACGCCGAAAGTGACTTTGGCTGGAACTATGCTGGCTTCAGCCGCACGACAGGCACGGTCTCACAGTCGTTCTTCAATGCCTATTTTGCAGAATATCGCATCTACAAGGGCTATGATGATGGTCTGCGAACCGGCCCCTATAACTTCGGTTTCCTGAATAACCCAAATCTGGAGAACTGGGTGGAGCACTTCCCCTACCAGGATGGTCTGCTGGTCTGGTACTATGACACCTCCTTCGCAGATAACAATGTCGGCGACAACTGCGCCTCCGGCCGCTGTGGTGGTCTGTATCTGCCGGTCGATGCTCATCCTGACCTGTTGATCCGTCCGGATAACGGCAAGGTCTGGCGCCCACGCATCCAGTCCTATGACTCGACCTTTGGCCTTGAGAAGACCGATAAGATCTGTCTGCATGCCAATAGCGTTGAGCAATGCTACGGTGGGCTGCCTGCCGTTCCGGCCTTCAATGATATGAACAATTACTGGGTGGCTCCCAATCCCGGGATTGGTCATTTCGGCTGGTCGAGCGTCCCTGTACCTCATACCGGAACCACCATCCGTGTGACGAGCGTATCCACGCAGGGCAACTTCTTGCAAGTTGTAGTAAACAAGTAAGCACTGCTTTCGTGCAAAAAAGTTTTGTGGATTTCCCGCAGGCATGCCCTGCGGGAAATCTCTTTAATTCTCGCACAAATTTTCTAATTTATTTTTAACCCAAAAAGTTGACTATATAAGTTACACTCTGGCTTGTCGAAGACACAAGCTCATCGTAAGGGGGTTCCAAGTCATGGATCTGCTCAGCTGATACTCACAGCTCGAAAGATCACCAGACCGCTGGAGCAACACCCAGCGGTTTTTCTTGTTTTGGAAGGAGGCGCCTGCCATCAGACAATCGACGTGTAAATCGGAAGAATGCATAAACGTTGTTCGAACCTGTGAGGAGACATAGGAATGAAAGCAAAGTTCTTCAGTGTGTTAGTGATTGTGATGATGCTGGCAGGAGTGCTCGTGCCAGTAGCAGGTGCCGCTCCTGCGACAGGCAATAGCTCGGCGGCAGCGACGAAAAATCCGCTCGGCGTATTGATCGTCAAATTCAAAGGGAACCTCACACCGCAGCAGATGCGCGATGCGGTGACCAATGCGGGGGGCGAGATCGTGACCGATCTCACCAAAATTAATTCCATTGCGGCAGTTGCTTCCACCAATAGTTTCAAAACGAATATTAGCAAGAACGCCAATGTCGTCAAAGTCTTTGAGGATAAGTTCAGTGTGCGTATTCCTCGTGTCGATGTAGGTACGGAAACTACGGCCACAAATGATCCTCAATTAGGGAATCCCGGCCCCAACGGTCCTCCCGATCCTTGGCATAATGCTCCCTCCTTCCTGGGCGAAACGAACCCCGAAGGCATTTTGCAGTGGGATGACAACCGTATGAATGTTCCTGCAGCATGGCCGACCACCACGGGTGATTCCAGTGTCCGTGTTGCTGTTTTGGATACAGGCGTTCAAGGCTCCCACAAGGAGCTTTTGCCCAATTACGATAATCAAACTTCCGCGAACATGATCCCCTGTAATTTGCTCGTTCGCCAGTATGGCGCCTTAGGCCAGATGGACTGCTCGAGTGAGGATACAGAAGGTCATGGCACGTGGGTTGCCAGCCGCATTGCTGGTGCCGCCAATGGGTTTGCTTCCAACGGTGTCGCACCTAACGTGCAGGTCATTGGCTATAAGGTTCTTTCCACAACCCTGGGCGGTGGACTCACTTCCTGGATCGCAGCGGGCATGATCGATGCCTGCAGCAATAATGTGGATATTATTAATATGTCGTTGGGTGGTTATGACCATCCGGTGGCTGATGCGGATGATTATTTGATGTGGGTGGATGCTGTCAATTATTGCCGCTCCCAAGGGACAGCCATTTTTGCTTCCGCAGGAAATGAGCATGTTCGCGTCAATCGAGTCAAGTTGAAAGTGGGAGGCGTTTCCCTGACCGGTGTTGGACAGGTGGATACGGGAAATGAAGGCATTGCCAGCATTAT
>JBLNAU010000307.1:0-5200 GCA_050259515.1 Syntrophothermus sp. | reverse complement strand
GTTCTTTTATGTTTTGAATTGTCAATGCACCAGGAATAAAACTCCTGATCTATCAACGATTTCATGGCGCTTTACTTTGAAATTGTTTGGTCTGTTGCCAGAGGAAATATTTTCCCTCTTCAGGCAAATGCAGAATTCGTGTATTTGTCAGTATAGCATACGAAATATTCCCGGCAAAGATATACAACTGCTGCAGACCCCTGGAGGGAAATGGATGCATGGTCGTGATTTGAACAACACCAGATTGTGACGCTTTGTTTCCTGTAAAGTTACATGCCTTACAGAGTTGTTGTTTTAATCGGTACTCCAGTACTACTGAATTCATCTCGTTATTGCATATGATTTGTCTTTGTTTGTACAACGCCAATCTCCACAGCACTCCTTTGGCAAATACAACGTACATGCATGATCCGAAATGATCGTGGCACTTCAGAACCATCGCAAGCCCACCATCTGCGTATCCGGATGGCCCATTACACTAAGGAGACAACCGAATGATGAACAAGACATTTCTTCGCAGCGCGAGCTTTCTCCTCGCGATCGTCCTGGCCTTTGGAACTTTTACTCCGGGACGAGCCACATCGCAGTCCGCCACGCTCATGCCAGACAAGACCATCAACCTGGCATTCTTTTACAAGCCGCCGTCGAACAGCGACGCGGCGACCGTTGCCGGCAACTTCAGCAACGTTGTTTTGACCGGGGGAGATGAGAGCTTTCGTGACCAGCTGATTGCGAATGGATTTACATCCCCCATTCCACAATACTATCGCTCGGAAGGCATCCAGGATCCCGGGAACTGCA
Source organism: Syntrophothermus sp. (assembly GCA_050259515.1). Taxonomy (GTDB): domain Bacteria; phylum Chloroflexota; class Anaerolineae; order Anaerolineales; family Villigracilaceae; genus Defluviilinea. Next base: position 4,399 of record JBLNAU010000307.1, on the reverse strand, counting down.
CTGCCTCCCCTGCCAATAATCAGATCGCCTATAAAACGGGTGATTTCTGTGATATCAGCACGAACCACCCTGATTGGTTCCTTCTGGATACCAATGGCAACCGCATGAGAACTTCCCCCACCAGCAGCTACTGGCGGATGGATCCCGGGAATGCCGGCTGGAGGAGCTTCTTTGTCTCCCGGCTGGTGGAAATCGATCAGCAAAAGGGATGGTCGGGTGTTTTCCTCGACAACCTGGAAGCCAGCCTGGGCGAAATCAAGCGCGATGGGCTCCTGCCGGCGAAATACCCGGATGATGCCAGTTACCAGGCAGCTGTCAGCGGTTTCATCCAATATTTGAATACGAACTATGCGCAGGCATACAACCGTCCGGTGATGGCCAACATCATCTCCCGTTCCACGGAAGCGCAGTGGTTCAACTACACTCCATACCTGACCGGAGCCATGCAGGAGCGCTGGGCTGTGCCCTGGTCCAATACGGCTGGCTATTTGACGGAGAGCAAATGGAGCTCCGATATGGCCCTGGCCGAGAAGACGCAGGCACAGGGACGGTATATTCTTCTGGTGGCGCAGGGCCCGAAAACAGATACTGCTCGTCAGAACTTTGCCTTTGCCTCCTATCTCCTGATCAGCAATGGCAAAGCCTCCTTCCGCTATACGGATTCGTCCATATATAGCGAGGTATGGCTGTATGATAATTACAAGGTTCAACTGGGTACTCCTCTGGGAGCACGCTATCAAAGCGGGACAGCCTGGCGGCGGGATTTCAGCAACGGATATGTGCTCGTGGACCCGGTCAATAACACGGCGAACATTGTTGTGAACTCTTCGGCCACGGCTACTGCCACGAAGGCACCCACCCTTGTTGCAACAAGTACGCCCACCAAACTTCCTACCTCGACACCGTCCGGGTCATTTACAAGCACACCAACCAGTCTCCCTGCATCCACATCGACCAAGGCCCCGACAAGCACACCCACGAAAATTTCAGCCACGGCAACACCCGCTCCGACCACCACTCTCTATAATGACTCAAACTCGGCTTTCGTATACTCATCCGGATGGTCGACCGTCACCGATTCACGGGCTTATAAGGGCGAATTCAAGGTAACCAGGATCGTCGGTTCCTACGCGACCTTCAGCTTTAGCGGGCAAAAATTCAGCATCATTTACAAGGCAGGATCGGCCTTTGGCAAGATGAACATTTATGTGGATGGAACACTGGTAGGCACGCTGAATCAATACAACTCCACGACCCTGTTCCAGCAAAAATGGAGCTATGGCGGAACCCTGGCTACCGGAACACATAAATTGAAGCTGGTCTTCGCCAGTCCTTCAGGCAGTAAAGTGTCAATTGATGCTGTAAGCATTCCATAACCTCACCCGGCAAAAACAGATGAGCGGTGCACATTGAGTGTGCCGCTCATTTTTGTTAAGCAGGAGGAACCAATCAACTACTTTACATAAATGATAGGTGAATCAGTACTGCGCTCCTATTCTTTATCCTTTCGGAAAGCCTATTATCGGGCCGGAAGTTCAATAGAAAAGCTCTTCTTCAGAGCTTCAACGCTCCCCCATTCCGCTTTCGAAAAATTTCCCACCCACAAACACAAAGCAAGAACTATACCGATTGATTGCCGGGATATTCGGCAGTTCTCATGGACCAAGGAGATCCATTAATAAAAGCATGAAAAAAGCACTTTCTTCACTGGCGAGCTTTATCGTTGTGCTTGTTCTGACGATTGGCAGTTCCACACCCGGGAGGGCCGCCTCCCAAATCGCGATCATGCCGGCGGACACCATCAACATCGCCCATTTTTTCAAGCCACCCAATGGCATGGATGCGGCGACTGCGGCAAAGAACTTTAAAATGATCGTTCTAACCAATGGAGATTACACCTACCGAGACCAGCTCGCAGCGAGTGGATTTTCCTCCACGATTCCTGAATACTTCCGCTCGGATGGGATCCTGGACCCGGGAAGCTGTACTGTCTCCCCGATCAACAACCAGGTTGCCTACAAGGCGGGAGATTTCTGTTTTATCAGTCAGAATCACCCCGACTGGTTCCTGCTGGATAAATATGGCAATCGGATCACCGTGACATCCAGCGCTCAATATTATCGGATGGATCCGGCCAATCCCGGATGGCGGGAATTCTTCCTTTCCCGCGTGATCGAGAGCCAGAACCAGCATGGATGGTCGGGTCTCTTCCTCGATAACGTCGAGGGAGGTCTGGGGAAATTCTATGGCTCGCTGCCGGCCAAATATCCTGACAACGCCAGTTATCAGAACGCGGTCGCCGGCTTCCTTCAATACCTGTATGCGAATTATTCCGAGCCCTATGGCCGTCCCATCATTGGAAATATTGTCGCACGCGCGGATGACCCGGTCTGGTTCACCTATCTCCAGTACCTAGATGGTGCCATGCAGGAGCGCTTTGCAGTGGACTGGAATGAGACTTCCTACCTGACTGCCGCTCAATGGCAGAAGGATATGGGATTTTTTGAACAAACCCAGGCGAGCGGTAAATCTGTCATACTCGTTGCGCCGGGATATCAGAACGACGTGCAGCGCCAAAACTTTGCTTTTGCCTCCTATCTTTTGATCAGCAACGGAAGGGCTGCTTTCCGTTATTCCACGGATGATGCCTACAGGGATGCCTGGTTATACAATAACTATAAGACAAATCTAGGCTCCCCGGTGGGAGCGCGTTACCCGTCGGGCTCGTATTGGCGAAGGGACTTTACCGATGGCTATGTGGTCGTAAATCCATCCGATCACACTGCGACCATTTACAACGCGCCGGCCACCATATTTTGGGATGTTCCCATCAATCATTGGGCTGTGAACTACATTGGAACGATGTACTCCAGAGGGATCACGGGCGGCTGCAGCTCCAGTCCATTAATGTACTGTCCGGATAAAACTGTAAATCGTGCCGAGATGGCAATCTTCCTGCTCAAGGGGATTCATGGCTCGTCGTACCAGCCGCCTGCCGTGGGAAGCAGCACAGGTTTTAATGATGTGCCGGCCAGCTACTGGGCAGCAGCCTGGATCAAGCAGCTGGCTGCGGAAGGGATCACCAGTGGCTGCGGCGGAGGCAGTTACTGCCCGGATGCAACGGTTACCCGCGCTGAAATGTCTGTCTTCCTTCTCAGAGCAATGAATGGTTCTTCCTATGCGCCGCCTGCCGTCGGAAGCAGCACAGGTTTTAGTGATGTGCCGGTCAGTTTCTGGGCGGCAGCCTGGATCAAGCAGCTGGCTGCGGAAGGGATCACAGGCGGTTGTGGGGGAGGCAAGTACTGTCCGGATGCAACAGTCAGGCGGGCTGAGATGGCTGTGTTCCTGGTAAAGGCTTTCAAATTATATTAAGCTGCCGCCCTCGTGAGTTCCAATAAAAACATAACTCGTCTCGAAACTGATCTCTCGAGACGAGTTATTGGTTAAAAGGCTTAAGCGCACATCTTTAGCCACGGCTTCTCACAGATCTAATCAAAAATCCGTGGCTACATTAATTCAAGGGTTAATTCGGATCTTATGATCTGAGCTGTATGGGGATTTCAGAATAATCGAAAGGAGAAAGGATCACTTGTTTGTCAGCTGCAGGCTGGCAGGTCCATACTCCATCAGCTCGATCTGGTTGCCATCGGGGTCCGCCACCCAGGCCTGGCGGGAGTTATCCATTCCCAGGGTGATGTCGGTGACATGGACCCCCTTGCTTTTCAGGGCCTTGCAATATTCATCCAGGCCTGTGACTTCCAGGCAGAAGTGCCGGTACTGTGTACCTTGGGTTATTTCCTCCACCCTGCCGCCCCATACCTCGGCTGCCATGGCCTGGTCGAAAAATTCCAGAAAGGTGGTATTGCCGCAGCCGAAGTAGTAGCCGAACGGCTCTCCCCGCCCGTTGTTCAAGGTGAATTTTACGTCCATGCCGAGCTGATGGACGTAAAATTCAATGATCCGGGAAAGATCATTTGTGACAAAGTTGAGATGTGCAAGCTGACGTATCATGCGTTCTCCTTGGGGTTGATGATTTCCTGCACGCGTCCCACGGCTCCGCTTTCCAGGCGAACCTTGATCCCATGTGGGTGTGTGGCGGATTTTGTGAGGATATCCTTAACAACCCCTTTGGTCAACTTGCCCGTGCGCTGATCCTGCTTCAGGACGATCATGACGGTCATGCCGGGCCGGATGTTGGAGCGGTTTTGTCCATTCATGCTGTTCTCGCTTTTAATGCATAGCAGGTCACGCCAATCGCGTGACCTGCTTATCAATCGGTGCCTTTAAGGCCCTGTTGTGGGCGTTTCGGTGGGAACCGCCACAACAGGTGGTGTATCCGTCGGGGTAATCACCGCCGGAACGGAAGTGGAAGTGGAGGAGGGGGTGTCGGTTGGGAATG
>JBLNAU010000306.1:0-3594 GCA_050259515.1 Syntrophothermus sp. | reverse complement strand
TGGGTCATATGTCCGCCGCAGCACTCGGTCGTTAATGGATAGTCGATCACATCTGCCCCCAGCGCCCGTAGCAGGTCATCCAGCTCGGTGGGATGCTCGTGGTCCGACCAGCGGTGCTGGTAGTCGGGACGTGGCAGCATGCAGCCCATATACGGCGCAACCTTCAGCCCGTGGAGCGGACGGGTAACCTTGCTGCGGATCGTCTCCAGGCCGACGTCGTAGACCAGCACATCGATCAGGTGGCGCACGTCGAGCGTGCCGGGCGTATATTGCAGGCCGCCGGCTTCCAGCGCCTCATTGACCTTAACCCCAAGCGAGGGACGCTCCCCCATGTAGTAATCCGCTTTGGCAAGATTAAGATAACAGGCCGAGCAGGGAGCAATCACGGTACGCGTGCCATTCATCTGCTTCGCCGCCAGGGCCAGGTTACGGGCGATCAGTGAATAGGCTGGAATAAGGTTGATGCCAAGATATTCTGTTGCCCCGCAACAGTTCCAGTCATCGATCTCCTCCAGATGCAAATCGAGCGGCCCGGTAATGGCTTGAATGGAATCCCGGTAGGCCCGTCCACTGGAATCCATAGAACAACCCGGGTAAAGAAGATATTTGCTCATGATGTCAGCTCCAGTTTCTTGGCTTTGTTCATGATCTTCTTCAATTGATCCATATTTTTGATTTTGTGAGGCTTGATGGGCATTCGCCCCTTTGTGACCATCCCGATGCCCATGGGTGCCATCCCGGGCAGACGAAGGGGAAAATGCCGCAAATAATGGATGGCCGCGAGTCCAACCTCATAGCTGCGTCCGTAGGTTCTTACCATGTTGATAAACGTCTGCGAGAAATGAGGCGCCGTTGAGTCTTTGTAGAGCTTTTCCTTCACCGCCATGCTCTTGAGCGTATACATCACATCTGCAATGTGCACCTCCTGCGGACAGCGCACCACACAATGGTAGCAGGAGACACACAGCCAGGGTGTATTGCTACGCAGCACTTCCTCGCGCATCCCCGCCCGCAGCATGGCGAACAGCATGCGCGGGGTATGGTCCATGGCCTGCGATACAGGACACGAGCCTCCACACGTTCCGCACTGGATGCACATCTCCAAATGCGAAACGCCCGCAGTCTTCATGCTGACTTCTTCCAACAAGGAAAGATCTTCCTCACGGTGATAACCCGCACGGACCCGCTCATCCGTCATTTGGGGCATACTCCCTCCAATCATCAGATGCCTGGCCAGCCCCTTGAGGCATGACAAAATATTTCATATCGCCATCTTGGCGATATACAGACAAATCTACCCCGCCTACATCCATTATTGTGACAGCAATCACAAATTCGAGTATTGAATGTCATTTTTAGTTATGCGTATTGTCATAAATAATTCAGACATCTTCAAGAACTATTGTCTGTTTCGTTAAAGAAAAAACGCGCTCGAAATTCGAGCGCGTTTTGCCTGCGTTCATCGCTTACTTTTCAGGCGCACCTGCATCGATCCATTGTTTAATGGCTGCCAGTTCCTCGGCAGTCAAATTGGCAAAGTGCTTGCCTGTGCTTTGAACCTGGACCAGTTTACTGCCAGCTGAGTTCCCCGCAACGATCACCGGACCACCCTCGCCGCCTTTCATCAGGCCTTCATAGGTAAGCATGTTGAGGCCCGCGGTGGCCAGGTCGCCGTGACAGCCGGAGCACTTGGCAGTGACCAGCGGCTTTACATAACTTTCATAGGTTGGGCTGCCGGTTGCCGCCGGGAGCTCAGGTGTGGGCTCAGGGGCAGGCAGCTGCGCTTTTAGAATCTCACGAAGCTTGGGCGCATCGAAACCGGCGAAGGTATACACATTACCGTGACAGGCAGAGTTGGAACAGAAGGATGTGTTACTGGTTCCACCTGGATCGTCTGTCGTATGGCATGCCGAGCAGGAAGGTCCAAAGGCCTGGTTGTGAAGACTGATCCAGTTCGGGTTGAGATGGGTATCCGGTTCGGGACCAGTGCTGATCTCGATCTTTGTAACGAAATCATCCTGCTTTTTCACCACCGGGACGGAATGGCAAAGATTGCATTCGAGACGGATCGCCTCTTTTTTGTCATCCAAATGCTTTCCATCATGACAGCGGAAACAACCCGGTGAATTTATATGGCCGACGTTATTCGGATGGGTGGTCCAGTCGACCTGCTGGTCATGGAAGACAGTCCGATCGTAGATGTCCTTCAAAGTCTGGATGGCAGCGCTGATCTTATCTGCGTTCCTGGCATAATATTCCGTCTTCTTGTAATAGGACTCCAATCCATCGATCGCCGCATACGCCTGCGATGGATCCTCGTACTGGGCCGTCATCACTTCCAGGGCCTTCTTATGGATCAACGGAATATTGGGATCGATCTGGCCGCGCGCCATGGCGGTATTGATCGATTCCTCCGGGAAGGAAAATTCATGGGTGACACGATTATGGCAGGTCACACAATCCATGGTCTTGAGCCGGCTCTCATCGATCGTGGATTTGTCAAAGCCGGACTCGACATCCACGTACTCTGTGGTCGTTCCATCGTCGTTGTAGACGCGAATGAATGGAATATCCTGTTCCAGCTCATCCAGCGGATAATATTCAACCTTATTGACGATGTGCCAGTGGATGCCCTTTCCCAGCCCCTCGCGCTTCGCTCCCCCACCGGTCTTGAGGATCAAATAGACGCGGGAGGAGGTATTGGGAAGATCATTGGCATAGTGCGGGATGGCGCGCAGGCTATCCGCCGAAAATGTTTCCGGCTGATGGCATTTCTCGCAGGTATCACGCGCCGGGCGCAGGGCCTTGGCATAAATGGGCAGTTCGTAAAGGCCCAGGACCTGGTCATAGGTTTCTTTAATTCCCTGTGATTTTCGGGTCAGCTGATTGAAAAAGGAAGCACGCCCAATATGGCACTCCTCACAGGTCACATTGGCATGCGGTGACACGTTATAAACCGCATACTGTGGAGGCATGGTGTGGCAGGTTGTGCCGCAGAAACTGGATGAATTCGTATACTCCCACCCCGACACTCCCCCCCCGATCACCAACAAGGTAAGAAGACCGAGAACTGCATAGGGAAGAATCAGCTTCCACCATGGCGAGCCGGGTCCGGGAAAGAAGAATTTTGAAAGTCCTTCTCGCAGCTTTTTCATTGGCACCTCCGTTGTTATGCTTCTTAGCTCAATGTTGCTGATTCAATTAATACAAGGTATCGTAATATTTCCTTTAGCTCACATTCTCCTCTACCTGTAAATCATTTTACGCCGCGAATTCAGTTATAAAATCAACTATAAAATAGTTCAGGCGCAGGAAATTCCTGCGCCTGAGATGTTTATTTTTCCGGGGCTCCAGCATTGATCCACTCGACGAGTTGTGCGATCTCTTCGGGGGTCAACTGACCGGGGTGTCCGCCTGCCTGTTGAATTTGGACGATCTTGCTATTGGCTGCGTCACCAGGAGTAATCACCGGTCCATCGCTGGCACCCTTCATCGCGTCTGCATAGGTGGTCAGGTTCAGCCCGGCTGTCGCAGCCGTACCATGGCACATCCCACACTTCGCCGTGAGCATCGGACCAATCGCGTTGTCCCATG
>JBLNAU010000305.1:0-3468 GCA_050259515.1 Syntrophothermus sp. | reverse complement strand
ATCAGTGGAAGGCTGCCGGGTATCCCACGGTCAGCGGACCCTAATCCTAGAAGAGTTGCTATCTTTCTTAAAAGAGATGCAGCCAGGTCGGGAATGTCTAATATTCCGAACTGACTGGCTGCTTGCCATTTTGATTTCCATTTGATAACAGACTTACTTGAGAATCAAAACCTTCTCAGCAGTTGAAACGCTGAGGTTATGAGCGTCTGTTTCTTGTTCCGTAGAACTAGTGGGCGCTCATTCCCTCGCTGTCAGAATAGTACAAGGTGAAGTGTAGGTTTTCTAGCAAACGTAAAGCACCTGAAAGTAGATATGATCTAATGCAGCCCCAGTACGGACAAACCAGGTGCTTTACTCCCCAATTCTAGTTCCGAATGACAGTAATTGATGTCAGGAGACTTCAACTTTAGGGTCTCAAAAAGTCTAGAATTCGGGACAAGGTAAGAACGGGTTCTATTGTGATAAATGGACACGTATCTGGGCTTAGGGGTAAAAATCTGCTATACGGCTATAAATTTCGGAAAAGAGCGTAGTATGCGAGATTTATGCGCCGCTGGTAGTATTTTGATAACAGTTGAGCAGAAATCGCGGTCTCGACAAGATTGGAACCCGAGATCCGACAGTACAGCTCTGCTGGCAAGAAATGATTTCACCTTCTTTAGGAAACCTAGCCACCCGGAGATAATAGTAAAATAACTAGATGACAACCTACTGTGACTATTGCCTTTCTCACCCGGAAGATACCTTCAACAAGGTTTATCATGATAGCGAGTATGGTTTCCCGCTCGAAGATGATAATCGATTGTTTGAGCGTTTGATTCTGGAAATCAACCAAGCAGGGCTATCATGGATAACGATCCTAAAAAAAGCTGACAGCTTTCGCTTTGCGTATAGTCGATTTGATATTGACAGAGTTGCGTCGTATGGTGAAACAGACCGGAATCGATTGTTGAATGATGCAGGCATAATAAGAAATCGTTTGAAAGTAAATGCTGCCATCGAGAATGCACGGCGCATTCAAGCTTTGCGCAGTGAGTATGGATCTTTTAAGGGATGGTTGGATAGGTATCACCCGCAATCATTGGAACGCTGGGTGAAGTTGTTTAAAGGCACTTTTGTTTTTACAGGAGGAGAGATTGTCAACGAATTTCTGGTGAGCACCGGGTATTTACCTGGTGCTCATACACCAGATTGTCCAATTTATGATGTGGTTCTCGCATCGCGCCCACCCTGGAATTCCAGGTAAACTGGATTTTAATTTTGGAGGAATAAATCAGTTGAAACTACCAGGCCTCTCTCGTAGTGATTGTTTTCATGGTTTGAAAAAGACGTTTGTCTTTACGGGCGGAGAGATCGTCAACGAGTTCCTGATGTCCACGGGGTATCTGGCGGGAGCGCATGAAGAGGGCTGTCCCATCTTTAAACGGGTGGCGAGCCTGCGTCCCGCCTGGATGCGCAGGTAAGGTTTTATAATCTGCAGCACTCGATCATCTATACTTTCACATATGTCTCAGATCATTCCAACTGCCGAACCGTTCCTCCTGCTGGGGGAAGCGTCCAAACCTGCCTGCCTGCTGGTCCACGGCTTCACAAGCTCTCCCAAGGAAATGCGCTGGCTGGGCGAATTCCTGAACAGCCATGGCTATACCTGCCTTGGCGTTCGCCTCACCGGCCATGCCACCGACCCGCAGGATATGATCCGCTCGAACTGGACCGACTGGACGGCTTCGGTGGAAGATGGCTACCAGATCCTGCGCTGCCTGAACGACCGTATCGTGATCGTCGGCCTTTCGATGGGAGGCGCCCTCTCCCTGTTGATGGCCTCCCAGCTGGAGGTGATCGGCGTGGTGGCCATGTCCGCGCCTTACAAGCTTCCGGACGATCCCCGCCTGCGGCACATCGATTTGATTGCCAGGACCGTTCCTTTCATGTCCAAGGGCGACGAGACACCCGGGGCAGGCTGGTTCGACAAGGAAGCCTGGAAGGGACACATTTCCTATCCTCAGAACCCGGTGCGCTCGATCGGCCAGTTGAACAAGCTTCTGGGCGAAATGCGTGCCGCGCTGCCTCAATTGCAGGTGCCGGTTTTGCTCCAGCATTCCAGGGATGATGATTACGTTCTGCCTGAGAATATGGAGCTGATCTTTGCCGGTCTCGTGAATGTATCCGACAAGACCAAACTATATGTCTCCGGGTCCGGCCATGTGATCACGCGCGACGCGGCCCGCCAGCAGGTTTTCCAGAATGTCCTGGATTTCATCCGGCGAATCGACTCTTCACAGGTACCCAATTGAATCGGAATATTCCTTTCATTGCGGTTGCACTGCTGCTATGGGGATTTGGGGAGGGAATGTTTTACAATTTCGTCCCCATCTATCTCAGCAGCCAGTTCGTGCTGGATGAAACCCGCATTGGCCTGGTCCTGGGGGCATTCGGTTTCTTTATGGCCATCACGCACATCCCCGCCGGCCGGCTGGCAGACCGGGTCGGACGAAAGCCTTTGCTGATCACTGCCTGGGTGCTGGGTTTTATTTCCACGCTGGTGATGGGACTTGCCCTGTCCCTGCCCATGTTCCTGGCCGGGCTGTTCGGATATGGCCTGACCGCTTTCGTCTCCTCGCCTTTGAGCAGTTACATGACGGCGGCGCGCGGCAGCCTGCCGGTCGGGACGATTCTATCGTTGTCGACAGCCACATTTGGCCTGGGCATGGTGCTCGGCCCGGTCACCGGCGGCTGGATCGGCGACCGGTATGGAATGCGGATGAGTTTTCTGATCGCGGCCGTGATTTTCCTGTTTTCCAATGTCTGCATGCTCTTCATCGAAAGCCAGCCCCTGGATCAGCATGATCCGGCCTCTCCTCCGCCTCATCTCAAGCAAAATCGGGAGCTGGTCATCCTTTTTGCCGTGATCGCGTTCTCAATCTTTGCCATGTATATTGCCCAACCGCTCACTCCTAATTACCTGGCCGGGGTGCGCGGGCTCTCCCTGAGTGAAACAGGCATCATCTTTACCGCAGGCGCGCTGGGGAATTCATTAATGGCAATTTTCTTCAGCCGGGTCCAGCCTCGCCGTGGTTTTATTCTCGCCCAAATCATGGTGGTTCTGTTTGCGCTTTGCATCTGGAAAGGCACCAGGCTCCCGGTATTTGCCCTGGGATACTTCCTGCTCGGAGGGTTCCGTGCCAGCCGTCCCATGGCTCTGGCCCAGGCACGCGAGCTGGTTCATAATTCACAAATGGGTGTAACCTATGGAATCATAGAAACCATCAGCTCGATCATTCTGATCCTGACTCCGCCCCTGGCGGGCATTCTTTTCGATATGGATCCCATGATCGTATATCCTCTTTCCATGATTCTGATTGCCATCTCCATTTTGATCAGTTATCGGTTCTCTCCACGAAAGGAAAGCTATGCTTGAAATCGTTTCCTTTACTCTGGGCCCGGCCCAGACAAACGCCTACCTTGTAG
>JBLNAU010000304.1:0-4727 GCA_050259515.1 Syntrophothermus sp. | reverse complement strand
TATGCGGAGGGTCCACAAATTCCAGACCCACGCGCGCCGGAATGGCAGTATGCTGTGAGCACTCATTTGAAACTATGGCAGGACATCATCGACCGGCATCAGAAGAATGGCCGGGAGAATTTATACATCACGCCTGAATTCGGTCCACCTGCCTATATGCATACAACGCCTTTTACGAACCAACCCGTTGGCGATGTCTGGGAGCAGAATGTATACATGAAAGATCTGCTCGCACAGATGCTCAGGTCGTAAACAGGGATTACCCGGTATTCTGGAAGGTCATGCGGGCAAGTTCGTTCATGCCATAAAAGCGGTTGTGGAGGAAGCATAAATATAAGAGAGCCCATCGATCCACGATGAGCTCTCTTAAGATTGATAGGCTGCCTGTTGAAATCACACTGATGATACAAGCTTCATACAGTAGGACGTTCTCTATACTTCGTTCGAAAGCCTGCGTCTGGAAAGCTGCATCAGGACCCGGCCGCGCAAGGAAGTGATGCCCCTGCGAACAGCGTGGATGCGCAGGATCAGCAGCAGCACGACGATCAGGCCATAGATCACGGGCCGGATGATTTCACCCTGCAGGGCAAAGAAATCCCCTTTTTTGCTCCATCCATAGTGCAGCACGACGAGCGGCGCGATCAGATAGACCAGCTGGTGCAGGCGCTTCCAGTTCTTCTTCAGGCGCATCTTCCAGATATCGAAGGAGGTGACTGCCAGGGGGATCAGCATCAGGAAGGAGAGCATGCCCACGAGGATATACGGTTTCTGCAGAACGGTCTGGGCGATCAGGCTCCATGCCAGGCCGTAGTCGAGATCCACAAAGATGGTAACATGCACGGCTGCGTACAGGAATGCATACAGGCCAAGCGCCCGGCGGCGCTTGATCAATTCCGGCCAGCGAAAAAACGTATTGAGCGGGGTGCAGGCCAGTGACAGAACCAGCAGGGTAATGGCATGCCGCCCCGTCCGCTGTTCCAGCTCCTGGATGGGATTGACCGAAACACGGCCGGTTAGAAAATCCAGGGCAATGAAAACCAGAGCAGACCAGGCATACACATGCACGGCAATCTGAAGGGGGGTATAGCGCTTGAAAAAGGAATTCATTTCCGTTTCAGTCAATAATTCTGATCCAGGTCCATGCCGTTATACAGGGATGCCACTTGTTCTGCATATCCATTGAACATCAAGGTCGGGCGGCGCTGCAGCTCACCGATGCGCCGCTCAGTCGCCTGCGACCAGCGCGGGTGCGGACGGTTGGGATTGACATTGGAATAAAATCCGTACTCATTGGGGCCGACTGTGCTCCACAGGGTGGCAGGCTGTTCGGCCACCAATTCTATCTTGACAATGGCTTTTATGGATTTGAACCCATACTTCCACGGGACGACGAGCCGGATCGGCGCGCCGTCGGGATTCGGCATCGGCAAACCATACAGGCCGGTCGCCAGGATCGTCAGGTCATGCATGGCTTCGTCCAGGCGCAGTCCCTCCTGGTAGGGCCATGGATAAAACGGGCTTTTCTGCCCCGGCATCTCCTCCGGACGATAGACCGTTTCAAAGCGGACGAACTTTGCATCGGAGGTCGGCTCCGCTTCCTTGAGGAGGCTCGCCAGCGTAAAGCCGTTCCAGGGGATGACCATGCTCCAGGCTTCCACGCAGCGCAGGCGGTAGATGCGCTCCTCCTGGGTGAATTTCTTGAGCAGATCTTCGACGCCGTAGGTTTTCGGCTTGTTAACCAGGCCATACACTTCCAGGGTCCAGGGCGAAGGTTTGAAATCCTGCGAGAGCGGGGCAACCCCCTGTTTATCGGTGGTGAACTCGTAATAGTTGTTGTAGTTGGTGATCTCCTCATAGGAGTTTGCCGGATCGCCCAGTTCATCGGTCTTCTTGGGAAGATTCTCGGCCTGCGGTGGAACCGTGGGAGTCGCATTCGGCGCGCAGGCGGCCAGCAAGGCAGTTCCCGCCGCCAAGCCTGCGGTCTTGATGAAATCGCGCCTTGAAAGGTAGAGCGAATAGGGGGTGATCTCGGAAGGTTTCACAGGTACGGATTTATACAGGTTGTCCATAATTGTCTCTCTCATCTAATTGCGGAGCGATCCACGGGCGGTCGCACCTGCCAAATGATCTATAAACAATCAGCCTATTGATGCGCCAATTCTAAAAAAACTTCCTTACGAAAGGATTACGCAAAACTAAAAAGACTCTAAGGGTTTTACGGGAGATTAAATGTGAACTGGGTGCCTTTTCCCGGTTCACTGTTCACCCATATCTCGCCACCATGGGCCCGCACAATGCCGCGGGCGATGGCAAGTCCCAGCCCTGCGCCGCCCGTGCCGCGGTTGCGGGATTTTTCGCCGCGATAAAAGCGCTCAAACACGTGTGGCAGATCCTCCGCCCGGATGCCCTCGCCGGTATCGCGCACACTGACCTGCACGCCCTCGCCCGTCCGGCGTGCATGGACCTCGATCGCTCCTCCGGAGGGTGTATGCCGGAGCGCATTGCCGATGAGATTGTTGAGCACCCGCCCGATCGCCTGCGTGTCCATGAAGACCGGATCCACGCCGGCATCGATCCTCCCATCCAGTTTGATGCGCTCACGATCGGCCAGCTCGGAAAAGCTTTCGAGCGTATCGGACACAAGGTCCCCCAGCGAGGACGGGGCCCGGTTGAGCGGGAAGCCACCTGCATCCAGTTGGGACATCTGGAAGAGATCGTCGATCAGTGTCGAGAGGGACAGCACATCCCGCTGGGCAGTGTTCAAATACCGCTTCACCGTCTCCGGCTCGTCCACCACGCCATCTGACAGCGCTTCCAGGATGGCGCGCACCGAGGTAAGCGGGGTTTGCAGGTCGTGGCTGGCCCAGGCCACCAGGTCGCGGCGCAGATGCTCGAGCTCGCGCTGCTTCCGGTCGGCATCCTGGAGCTGTTCGGCCATCTGGTTGAAGCTGACTGCCAGGGCACTCAGCTCATCCCGCCCGCTGACAGGCACGCGCGTCTCGAGGTTTCCGGTCGCGATCTTTTCCGCTGCGTTCTTGAGGGAAAGGATGCGCTCGGTGAGGGTGCCTGAAAAAAAGTAACCCAGGATCATGGCGATCCCGCTGGCGAATAGCAGCAGAATGATGGCCAGTGTCAGATCATGCCCACTGGCGAACATCAACTGCGCCGAGAACCAGACGTTGAAGAAGGTCAGGATGCTGGCCAGCACATATCCCGCCAGCAGGGTCCAGCGCAGAGTCGGGGACGCCTGGATCCATCCAAACCGGTAGGCCGCGTACCCGGCCAGGGCAGAGACGAAGGCCGTGATGCTGAGGAACAGCGCCATCAAGGCAAGCTCATTCGACGGCGGTGACATCAGCATCTTGAATATAGCCAGGGATACCAGGACGATCAGGAGGATCCCGATCACCAGACGGGCAGGCATGGAAAGGGCGGAGAATGGTTTCATGAGTTTCAAGGAACAGTTATACCTTTGGAGACGAGGACACTTCGCCCCTCAGGCGCGCAATGATTGAAGACTGGGTTAGGGTTCAAATTTATAACCGACACCCCAGACCGTCAGCAATCGCGTGGGGTTGGAGGGGTCGCTCTCCAGTTTTTCACGCAGCCGCCGCACATGGACGGTCACCGTGCCGGGATCGATGTACTGAGCCCCGCCCCATACCCGGTCGAGCAGTTGTTCGCGCGTGAACACCTGTTTGGGATGCCGCGCCAGCAGGTAGAGCATGTCGAACTCCTTGGCGGTCAGCTCAACTTCATCGCCCATGACCTTGACCACCCGGCTGCGTGGATCGACGCTCAACCCTTCGAAGGACAGCTCGCGGTCATTTTCCATCTCAGCATTTTCCCGCCCGAGGCGCCGCAGCACGGCCCGGACGCGGCTGACAAGCTCCTGCGGGCTGAACGGCTTGACCACGTAATCGTCCGCACCCATTTCGAGCCCCGCAATCCGGTCGATCTCCTCGCGGCGCGCGGTCAGCATGATGATCGGCACATCCGACCGGTCACGCAGCCAGCGGGTAAGGGACAGCCCGTCCATTTGCGGGAGCATCAGATCCAGGATGACGAAATCTGTTTTTTGTTTCTGGAAAATGTTAATGGCCTGCTTCCCATCCGAGGCGATCTGCACGCTGTAACCGGCCCGCTTCAGATACAGGCTCACCACCTCGGCGATGCTGGCTTCGTCTTCTACAACCAGGATATGGGTTTCGTTCATGGTTCAAATCATACTCCAGGGAAACATGATCCGATAAAGTGTTCAGAGATTCGTAAGATTTAGATTTTCTGAAACAAACAGGCTCCTCAATTGAGGAGCCAGGATCTTCTTGAACAACCATTACCCTTCTGATATGTCCGTCATTCCCTGCCAAAGGTTTCCAGGGCGGCATCGATGCTTTCATACATGGGAATATTCTGCAGGAAGCCGGTGATCCCCAGCACGTTATAGATCTGCGGAGGGGCACTGCACAATTTGAGATGGGCCACCTTGAAATGGTCTTCCTTGGGGGTAAAGATCTGATAGACCTTTTGCAGGGCACGCATTCCCGCGCTGGTCAGTGTGTTCAGGTCGGTCATATCGATGAGAAGATAGCGGGCTCCGCCGTCATGCGCCGAGCGCGCTTCTTCGAGGAGCTGGACCTCGCTTTGCGCGTCCAGCCAGCCACGCAGATGAAATACGGTAACAGGCACCTCGGCTTGCATTTGATCCGTTGTGATCTTCAGGTCGC
>JBLNAU010000303.1:0-4970 GCA_050259515.1 Syntrophothermus sp. | reverse complement strand
AGCTGTTGTAATGAAGGCCCTGATCTCTCCCCTGCGCGACCGCTGGATGGTAAAGGTGGCAAATGGCCCCGATCTGGATGTACAGGGGGATATCTTTGACCATGAATATGACGTCAAGCAGGGACATCACAAGATTGCAGAAGTCTCCAAGAAGTGGTTCCGCCTCACCGACACATATGGGGTTGAAGTTGCTGAGGGGCAGAATGATATATTGATCCTGGCAATCGCCGTAGCCATGGACGCAATGACCCATGAGCGGCGCTAGACGATTCGATATTAAAGAATAAGCCAGCTCTATAGAAAGCTTCCCCTATCAGAAAGGGTTTGGCTTGCGCCAAACCCTTTTTGCGATTCCCACCCAGGCAGTTGTTTCAGATTCTGGCTGTTTGGCTCCATTTTTGCGCACCGATTCCATCGCGGTCTGCCCTTGTTCCTTGAGTTGAATTGATTATGAATATTCGGGAGGTTACAAAATCACCCTCCCCCTCTCAAGCAAGGAGCGTCATCGTTCAAGTTTCATCTCAATTGCGACTTATCAATCACCGCAAAGAATCAGTCCTGCAGCAGATCCAAAATCGTTTGGAGTCGCACACCTGCCAACGAAGGGAAGATAATGTCTGCTTTTCCAACCCGTTCCTGAGGCCCCAACCCGACCGTACGGAACCCTCCTGCACGAGCTGCTTCGATCCCCGCAGCAGCGTCTTCCACGACAACACATTCATCGGGCTGGAGACCCAGCTGGCGGGCAGCGTGCAGGAATAAGTCCGGGGCTGGCTTCTGGCGTTCCACGCTGTTCCCGTCTGAGATGGCATCCAGCAGGTCGGCAATGCCCAGGCGCTGGATGACATCCGGCGCATTCTTGCTGGCCGACCCAAGGGCGGACTTCAAGCCTGCCTGGTGAATTTCCTCCAGCAGTTCGCGGGCGCCGGGCAGGATATCCTGAGGAGTGACCTCGCGAATAAAATCCAGGTAATAACGGTTCTTACG
The DNA here is from genome assembly GCA_050259515.1 of Syntrophothermus sp. Lineage (GTDB taxonomy): Bacteria > Chloroflexota > Anaerolineae > Anaerolineales > Villigracilaceae > Defluviilinea. Next base: position 3,983 of record JBLNAU010000303.1, on the reverse strand, counting down.
GTCCATCATTTCCTGGATTTTTTCCTCCGGATAAACACGTCCCCTGAGAACCAGCATCAGTGACTCACGCCTTGGAATGCCGCGCAACAATTCGTTATCCTCGCGAGTAAAGGGAATCCCCTCCTCGTCCGCCAGGCGCTTCCAGCCGCGGTAATGATATTCGGCGGTATCGGTCAGTACACCATCCAGATCAAAGATAAAGCCGCGGATCGCCATTACGAGTCCTTTGTCACATCGAAATGGATCTGCTTATGATGGTCGACAATATTGAAAGCAACTCTTTTCCAGGATTCGGGAAGACGCGGATTCGTCCTCCACCCCTCCTCGGTCTGTTCAAGACCGGCAAAACCGAAGACGATCGCCTGCCACAACCCTCCGGCCGAGGCACCGTGGATGCCATCGCCCGCATTGTCGCGGACATCGAACAGGTCAGCACGGGCAGCGCGCATGAAGTGCTCATAAGCCGCTTCCGTGTCGCCCACCCGGCAGGCCATGATCGCCATGATGGAAGGACCGAGGGATGAGCCATAAGTATGGTCGGTGCGCTTGGTGTAATACTCGTAGTTTGCCCGCACCGTTTCAGAATCATATAGGTCTGGCAGGAGATACATCAACATCAGCACATCAGGTTGTTTGAGCACCTGGGTCTCGTTTGCTCCTTCTATCCCAAACAGCGACTGTACAGACTCTTTGCGCGGCTCGAGTTGCGCCAGGTCCACATCCCTGCGCTGGAAATAGCCCTCGAACTGCTCCACCAGCCTGGTCTCCGGGTCGAACGGCAGGTACATATGCTCGATGACATGCTGCCAGTGCTTCAACTCGGCAGGTTTGAGTCGAACCCTCCGATTGATTCTTTTCCACTCGGCGGGATAATCGGTCTCCAGCCAGCTCTTCAACGTTAACGCGGCTTGCAGGTTCCAACGGGCAAGCGCGTTCGTGTACGCATTGTTGTCCACGTGATCATGGTATTCGTCCGGGCCGATGATGTCACTGATCTCATAGCGCTTCTGCTCCTCCACCCACTCAACACGGCTGCCCCAAAAACGGGCTGTTTCCAAAATGACCTCCGCACCCCGTTCCAAAAGGAAAGAGGTGTCGCCGGTGGCCTTCCAATATTTCCAGATCGCCAGGGCAACATCGGCCGAGATATGAATCTCAATATCACCCGTCCAGATACGGATGAGCTTGGTCTTATCCCTTGGATCGAGCACCCAGGTAGGTGTGACTTCTTCCCCGGTCCCAGCACTCTCCCACGGATATTGAGCACCGTCAAAGTTGTTCGCTTTTGCCTTGGCCTTTGCCGCCTCCAAAAGGTGCCAGCGATAGGAAAGCAGCAGCCGGGCGATCTCGGGCCGCACATAGATGAAAAAGGGCAGCATAAATATCTCAGTGTCCCAGAAGGAATGTCCCCGATAGCCATAGCCACTCAAAGTTTTTGCCCCCAGGTTAACACGCTCATCGTGGCGCGGCGCAGCGATCAACAGTTGGAAAATATTAAAGCGGATCGCAAGCTGCGCTTCATCATCCCCCTCAATGACCACATCTGAGCGGTCCCATTCCGACTCCCAGGCCTGGCGATGCGTTTCCCACACCTGATCCCATGATTGTGAGGTAGCTCTTTTAAGTGTATTGCGCGCCATCTTAACTGGATTTTTCACATCACGGCTTGTGTAGGATGTAACCCATTTTGTGACGGTGGCCGATTCTCCAGGTTTTACTTTTGAGGAGGCAACCAGCATTGGATGATTGTGCACATTCCAGGCAGCCACGCGGGAACTGCGGCCTGCCACCAGCATGGACAGGTTTTCGGCCATCGCCAGCTCGATCTTTGTCTGCCGTGTCCGGAGACGGATCCAGGCATCCCGCCCGCGCACTCCCTGCCCCAGCCATTCCCAGTGTTTAAAGCCAAGTGTATCCGTCTCACCGTTAAGACCGGCGTGCACATCCACGCGTCCCGAATAATTCTCTGGCGTGATCGTTACGTGGACGGCACAAAGATGCTCCTCTGCCAGGCTGGTAAAGCGCTCGAAGACGAGGTGTGTTTCGCGTCCACGCGGGCTGCGCCAACGCAGATCCCGCGTCAGGGTGGCGGTGTGCAGGTCCACTTCGCGGGTAAAGGAGAGCAGCTCCCCCTCCGCCAGGCTGAAGCGCTCCCCGTCCAGATGTATATCCATCTCCAACCAGTCGGGAGCGTTGACCAGTTCTGTGAAAACGACGGGCACATCGTCAAAGACACCGTGCATAAAAGTGGCCCGCATCTCGCCCGGATACTTCTCCTCGAACGCGCCGCGCGTCGAGAGGTAGCCATTACCGATCGTGAACACCGTTTCCTTATGGTGTAATTTCTCCAAATGAAAAGATTCTTCAGTGATTTTCCACATATGACTTTCGCATAAAAGGGAATATCCATCTGTGATCGATGGAGGGAACCACGCAAGTCTTCAGGAGACTTCCAGGCTCTCCAGTACCGCGTGGTTTCCAGTGAAGGCAACCAGGGCCGTGCCAAAGACAAGAGTCAGCATGAAAGCCAGCATACCGAATGCCAGACTGATCAGCAGCAGGAGACTTAACACGGATACAAAGACGAAGTTTCGTCTGATGAAGACTGTTGCGTTTCGCAAAGCCTGCAGGATCGAAGGTTGTTCCTGTTCAAACAGAAAAGGCAGTGCAAATACCTGAAGCACAAGCCAGAAAGTCAAAAGGACTGCATACAGGCCTTGCAGGAAGGCAATCAGCTCTGGCTTCGCGATCCATTTCCCGGTCAGAAAATAATCACCGGCCAACAGCCCAATCACCAGCAGGTTCAGCCCGGCCCAGCGCCAGGCCGGCATCCAATACTGACGGATGGCATGCAAAAAGTCACGCTCTGTGGCAAGCTCCGAATGTGCGATCCGGTTTCCGTAATAGAACATTGCAAGAGTTGCCGGAGGGCCCAGGAAGATGAGCAGCTGTCCAAGCAGGAAAAGCAGTTGAACGATCAGGATCGTCCACAACTCCTGCCAGACATCCCGAAAAGCCCTGCCCTGAATTTTGAACGCCATCTGTACCGGGTGGATCACTTGCTTCTCTCAGCCTTTAATACCCGTATAGGACACGCCTTCCACAAAATACCTGCTGAAGATAAAGAAAAGGATCAGGATCGGGATGGCGTTAACCATGGCACCAACCAGTGTCAGGTTCCACTGGGCCTTGAACTGCTGTTGGAAGATGCTCAGCGCCACGTTGAGCACATATTTGTCCGGCGTGTTCAGATACAGCAACGGCTGCAGGAAATTATTCCACATGGCCTGGAACTGAAGGATGAAGACCGTCAACAAGGCCGGGCGCGCCAGGGGCAGGATCACGTTCCGGTAGATTTCCATGTTGTTGGCGCCATCGATGACGGCTGCCTCTTCCAGATCCCGGGGCACCGATTTAAAGAACTGTGTGAGCAGGAAGATACTCCCGGCACTTACGGCCCCCGGAATGATCAAGGACCAGAATGTGTTGATCAAACGCAGTTTTGTCATCAACACATACGCGGGGATCAAGGTCACTGCAGTGGGGATCATCATGGTTGCCAGCATGAAGGCGAACACCGCATCGCGGCCGGGGAATTCCAGGCGTGCAAATGCATAGGCAGCCATCGAGCAAAAGATCACTTCCAGGATGGCGATTGTCACCGAGAGAAATGCTGTGTTGAACAACCAGCGAGGGAAGGTTCCACCGCCCCCGATATCGGTTGTCCAAACTTTGAACCAATTTTCAACGTGCCAGACGGCAGGAAAAAACTTGGGAGGAAAGGCAATAATCTCTGCATCTGTTTTGAACGTCCCAATGGCGGTCAGGATGAATGGCATGATCAGGATCAAACCAAGCGCAATGAGAAGCACATAGCGCAGGATTCTACTGATTGTGTCGGATAGAGGCCTTTGGCGCGGCTGTGTTCCAATTTGATTGAGTGTTTCAGTTTTTACGGCCATTGGAACCTCCTAATAAAGTTG
>JBLNAU010000302.1:0-4704 GCA_050259515.1 Syntrophothermus sp. | reverse complement strand
CTCCGTATATCCATCGGTGGAGGACCGTGATGGTATGATCCAATCGGGCATGGAGTATGGTGTCAACCAGGGCTATGAAAAGCTTGATGCGGTTCTGGCAGGCTTGAAGTGAAGTCGCCTTTGTGAACCGGACTTATAGGTAAGGAGTGTTGAAATGGGAAAGGTTGTCTTCAATATGACAATGTCGCTCGACGGTTTCGTAGCCGGGCCGAATGACGGTCCCGGGAATGGGCTCGGCGACCGCGGCGAGCAGCTGTTCGACTGGTACTTTAAGGGAGATACCGAGATCAAGCTCTCGGAGGGAACGCCAGTACTGAAAGTATCGAAACAAAGCGCCGAAATCATCCGGAACGCGTTTGAATCCTATGGCGCAGGGGTATGGGGACGCAAGACATTCGATATCACGGGAGGCTGGGGCGGCCATCCGCCGGGCGAGCCCTGTTTCATCGTCACCCATCACGTTCCACAGGAATGGGTCCGGGAAGGGTCGCCCTTTGTCTTTGTGACCGATGGCGTGGAAAGTGCCATTCGCCAGGCAAAGGAGGCGGCCGGCGATAAAAACGTCGTCCTTTGTACGGCCACTATCCTCCAGCAGGCGCTGCGGGCCGGGCTGGTCGACGAGCTCGCCATCGACGTCGCCCCTGTTCTGCTGAGCGAAGGTGTCCGCCTGTTCGATCATCTGGCAGACTGCTCGATCAAGCTCGAAAAAATATATGCGATCGACGCACCCCTGGTAACACATATGAAGTATCGGGTTGTCAAATAAAAGTACAAGGGCTGTTTATCCAGGTATTACCAGAGAGGAGAAGAGATGAGGAAACTGATCGTTGCAGAGTTCATAACATTGGATGGTGTGATCCAGGCTCCGGGGAGCGACACAGAGGATACGGAAGGCGGATTCAAACATGGCGGCTGGACCCTGCCTTACTGGCACGATGATATCGGTGCGCACTTCTTTGAATCCGTGCAGCAAGCGGATGCCCTGCTGCTGGGACGCAAAACCTGGCAGATCCATGGCGGCGCGTTCGAGCCCCTGCCGGCAGGCGACCCGTTTGGGGATGTGATGAATGGCTTTCACAAGTATGTTGTGTCGAATACTTTAAGATCGGCAGATGCGTGGCGAAACTCCACGCTCATCCAGGGTGATGTGATCAGTGCAGTACGTCAATTGAAGGAACAGCCCGGGAAGGATATTTTACTGGATGGAAGCAGCGTCTTGGTCCATGCGCTGACCGAGAATGGGCTGATCGATGAATACAGACTCCATATATATCCGCTTGTGCTGGGCGGCGGTAAGAAGCTGTTTGCCGAGGGAAAACGCGTCAACCTGAAACTGGTGGATTCAAAACCCCTTCCAACCGGCGTTGTGTATCAAACCTATATCGGTGCTGATTAAGATAATAATTACAGTTCAACTCAAAAGGAGAAAATTATGAAAAAGATTACTCCATTCTTATGGTTTGACAACCAGGCGGAAGAAGCGATGAATTTTTACACCTCCACCTTCAAAAACTCAAAAGTTCTCGGCGTCAGCCGCGGACCGGATGGACAGGCTCAATCGGTCAACTTTGAACTTGAAGGACAGGAGCTGATAGGGTTCAATGCCGGCCGGGAATTCAAGTTCAACGAAGCAATATCCCTTTTTGTCGACTGCAAGGATCAGGCTGAAGTGGATGAGCTCTGGAAGAAGCTGACCTCCAATGGAGGCCAGGAAAGCCAGTGCGGCTGGCTAAAGGATAAATTTGGCCTCTCGTGGCAGATTGTCCCCAAGCAGTTGGGACAATTATTGGGCGACCCCGATCCGGTCAAAGCGCAGCGGGTTTTGCAGGCCATGCTCAAGATGCGCAAGATCGATGTCCAGGCTTTGAAAGACGCTTACGAGGGTTGATCCCTTTTACAATCAAGAAGGTTTTTGCTCCGCGAAGGATTTGGTTCTTCGCGGAGCAAACGTTTCTAAAAGGGTGACATATTTACCGGGGACCGATAAAATGTGAAAATCAAAACCAGTTTATAGGTCGAGCAAGCGAACAGGAGCGATGACTTTAAAATGGATAACCGAACTAAATCAACCCAGACTGCCAATCAAACCGGCACAAGTGGCTATGTGAACGTCAATGACCTGAAAATGTATTATGAGGTCCATGGCACAGGTCAGCCGCTCGTTCTGCTGCACGGAGCATTCTCTGCCATCGGCACATCCTTTGGCAAGATTATCCCGGACCTAGCCAGACAACGACAGGTGATTGCCTTCGAACTACAGGGGCATGGCCGAACTGCCGACATCGAGCGCCCTATGACTCTCGAGGGGATGGCAGATGATGTCGCTGAGGCAATCCGGCAGCTGGGATTGAGCCCGGCGGATCTCTTTGGTTATAGCATGGGGGCCGGCGTCGCCCTGCATGTCGCCATCCGGCATCCGGATATTTTGCGAAAGCTGGTGCTTGCTTCCGTCACCTATAACATGGGTGGCGTCCATCCCGGACTGATGGATGGGTTTGGGGAAATGAAGCCTGAGATGATGGTGGGGTCGCCCTGGCACGATGAGTACATGCGGATCGCGCCTCACCCGGAACATTTCGCCAGGTTGTTCGAGAAAAAGACCGAGATGGATCGACAGATCAAAGATATCCCAGAGGAAACAATGCGTTCCATTCAGGCGCCTACATTGATCATGATCGGGGATTCCGATCTCGTCCGGCCAGAGCATGCAGTTGAGATGTTCCGGTTATTCGGCGGCGGTGTCTTTGGCGATACACCCGCAGGGCTTCCGAACTCACAGCTCGCAGTATTGCCCGGCACATCTCATGTGACCATCGTCGATCGGGCCGATTGGCTGGTGTCCATGGTGAATGCGTTCCTGGATGCACCTGCAAAGAGCTCATAATAGGTGAACACCTGATGAAAATCCATCTGCTGGACGGCACTTACGAATTGTTTCGCAACCATTTTGGCGCGCCCCCGAAGAAGTCTCCTGATGGCCGGGAGGTGGGCGCAGCTTTGGGATTATTGCGGAGCCTGTTGATGCTCCTCAATAGCCCAGAGGTGACACATGTGGCTGTGGCTTTTGACCATGTCATCGAATCCTTCCGGAACGAGTTGTACAGCGGCTACAAGACCGGGGAAGGGGTTGATCCCAACCTTCTCGCCCAGTTTCCGCTCGCCGAAGAGGCGGTTTCTGCGCTTGGAGTCGTGGTCTGGCCGATGGTGGAGTTTGAAGCCGACGATGCGATCGCTTCGGCGGTGAAGAAATTCAAAGGCAGCAAATCTGTCGAGCAGATCGTCATCGGCTCCCCCGACAAAGACCTGGCGCAGCTTGTTTCCGGGGAGAGGATCGTCTGTTGGGATCGCAGGCGTGAAACCATCATAGATGAACCCGGCGTGATTGAAAAATATGGAGTGCCGCCTGCCTCCATACCGGACTGGCTCGCACTGGTGGGTGACAGTGCGGATGGCTTCCCGGGTGTCCCGGGATGGGGAGCCAAGTCAGCCGCGGCGGTCCTTTCCCAGTACAAACATCTGGAAAATATCCCGGATGATCCCCAGCGATGGCAGGTAAAACCGATCAGCCCCGGACGAGCCGCAAGCCTCGCGCAAAGCCTGGTATCGCGCTGGGAAGAGGCATTGCTCTTTCGCAAACTTGCCACGCTCCGCGCGGATGTCCCGCTTCAGGAAAAACTCTCGGACCTCAAATGGGCAGGAGCAGACAAGAGATTGAATGAATTTTGTCAGGAACTGGGGGAAGAAAAAATCCTACAGCGTATCCCTCGTTGGCGCTGAGAATTGAGCGGGGAACAGTTTGTAATCACCGGTAAACACATTACTACAAATGGGTCAAGAGAACAATGCTGTAGCAGTGTCACAAATGAAACTCCTATAGTGCTTAATCAAAAACTTATTTTTTCTACGAGAGTTTCCCTATAGTCATAGGGGAATTCCCGCTTTTAATTTCGGTCTTCCCCGCATTGTTCAACCGGCAATTCGGCTTATGCTTAACGGGAATAAAAATTTATTCATGTAAGACCGAAAGAAAAGGAGATTCGTAAGCATGAGAAGAGTAAGTTTATTTTCGACAACGCTAATTTTGGCAGCTTTATTACTGGCAGCCTGTGGCGGACAGGAAACAAGCACAAGTGTGCCCAGCACAAATGTGCCCCCGGTGACTGTTGAATCGACAAGCACCAATGCAGCGACCGAAGCGCCAACGGAAGCAGCCACGCAAGCGCCAACAACTAATATGACAACCACCCCTGGTGTTCCGGTTACCGGAGGGAACAGTCCCTCTCGTTTAACCAATTTGATTGGAACCCCAGTATGCGGCATTGGCGGCGATCAGCTCGGGACCGTTAAGGATCTGGTGCTGGACTTTGACCAGACCGCAGTTACCTATGTGATCGTGGATGCGAACGGCCAGAATGTGGCTGTCCCCTGGATGTCGTTCGATATGGCAGCTGCTGCCAGCGGAACGGGTACCGGGACCGGTGTAGGATCCGGTACGGGAACCGGCTCCGGAACCAGCACGGGAACAGGTTCCCAGGCTGTTGGTACCGCTACCTCCACGGGTGGCACGGGTGCTGACACAGGCACGTCCACTCCCTCCGGTTCAGATACCGGAACTGGCACAGCCACGCCTTCTGGTTCGGGGACGGGCACAGGCCCGACCGGCCAGCAAAATTGTCTAACTCTCACAGTGGATAATGATACGTT
>JBLNAU010000301.1:0-4360 GCA_050259515.1 Syntrophothermus sp. | reverse complement strand
GAGCAGGAAGGGCGTGACCTGATGGAACACGGGCGTATTTTCCCAGTTAATATTGTTCCAGTAGGTGCCGAGCAGTCCCTGCCGCTGGGCAGGCACGCGGAATAGAACATGAGCGGGCACGGTGACCCGGGCCTGGTCCGGTGTTTGCCAGGTCAGGCGGGCCTGTGTGTCGTCGCCTGCATTCCAGACGACCTTTATGTTATAGAAGCCGCGTCCCAGATATTGTTTACCATGGACAGGAAGGCCGTCCAGAAAGACATCCAGGCCGCCATCGCCCTGGATATCATACGTCCCGCCGTGATCGATACGGATGCCGCCTTCCCAGTCGATCTGGGATGCCTTTTGATCCTGGCTGCCAACACTGACCTCCGCAACCTGGCTTTCTTTCCTGCTCCCATCCGGACCGCTGACGGTTTGAGTCAGTCCCTGCAGCGCGGCGATCTGATCGTGGGGGATCTCGATCTGGAAATACACCGGTGAGCCGTCGGACAGGGTATTCAATTCCATCCTGGCCTTGGGATAGAAGGATGCGATGTATTCGCGCAGCTGCCAGTAGCTGTTGTCCAGCAGGATCAGCACATCCCTGCCTGTATCTTCAATGGGGAAATCGGTTGCCGGCAGAATGGTGTGGTACGGGCGGTGATCCAGGGTGTTCTCGCCGGTCTTCGCTTTTACGAGTCCATAGACCAGGAACCGCAACGGCGAAAATTCGGAAAAGCCAGGCGAGAGATAAACATCCTTGTCACTCTGCAGGGCTGAGATGACCTGATGAGCCACACGGTTCTCGGCGGGATTGAAGCCCTGTTGCACAGCCACGGAAGTTGCCTGCTTTCCGAAATAGATACTCGACTCCCAGGCGGTTGACCCCAGTAGCGCAAGGACGGCAATCGCGCCTGCGATCCTGGCCGGGAGGTACGAGCGGGATTGTGCAAAAGATTGTTCTTTGAGCATTCGATAGACCGCCCGCGTGATGCGATCCAGGATATCGGCGGCCATGAGGATCACTGCAGGAAGGGCGGTCAATGAGCGATAGGATTGAGGCGATTCGTGATGTGAGCTGAGGAAGCTGCCCGCCAGGCCGATCACCAGCCAGAGGATCAAGAGGAAGTACCGCTGGTCACGCCAGCGCAGAATGGAATATGCCAGTCCGATCGCAAACAGCAGACCGGTGATGGGATCGGTCATCGGCTCATCGGGCAGGTTGTGCTTGCCCTGGTGGTCGCCTGTCTGGTGGAAGAACTTGAGGATATCCTCCACATTCTGGACGAGCGGCTGGATACTGTTCTGCTCGCGAATATCGCGGAAGACGCTGATCTCGGACACGCGGTTGTTCATGGTGAATGGGTCGGTGAGGTAAGTGACCGCGATCGGCGCCACCGCAACCACAGCCGCCAGGCCAAACAAAACCAGACCCATCCAGCTGCGCCGGAGGGAAGCAAGCAGGCCGGATGGATCGGATAGTACCCAGAATAATATATAGAGCAGCAGGGTCGCCGCGGCAAGCCTGGCGCTCAGATACGTATAAATGGAAAGCCCCATCAACAGGCCGCCCAGGGCATAATCAAAGGCGCGCCGGTCACGCAGGCCGCGGATCAAAAAGAAGGTCGCCAGGATCTGGAAGAGGGGAGGTGCCGTCTCGTTCCAGCCCCAGCGGCTCACGCTCAAATGCCAGCGGCTGACCGCCATGAGAAGCATCGCGCTCAACCCTGCCAGCGGACCCAAGACCAGCCGCCCCAAAAAGTAGATTGCCAGAACGGTAAGGATGGCAGGGATTAATGAAATAAGTTTAAGACTGGTCCAGGTGGCGCCGAGCAGCTTGAACATGCCCGCCATGTAATAGATATATCCATTCGGAGTGCCGTACCAGCCCGTCCCGAAAGGCGAGGCGGACGAGCCCTCGAGGATCCTCAAGGCATCCAGCGCTCCGTTGGTTTCATCCACATATATGCCGGGAGGAATGGTGTAGAAATGATAGGTCCGCAGGAAAACAGCCAGGGCCAGGATCACGGCCACTGCAGCGGCCTCCAGCCAGCGATTGCGTTTTGTATCGCTCCACAGGGTGGAGGCAGTGGCCGCCCGCGGCGAGCCTCTTCCGATCCCGCCCAGCATCCAGGCGCCAGCCAGGAACAGGAGTATGGATGCCACCCAGAGAGAAGGTGTCCCCTGCCATAAATTCTTGTAATCCGGGAGCAGCCTCCGGGCGATGAGCCAGGTGAGAACCAGCGAACCGGTGATCAGGAACATGCCGACGATCGTTAACCTGGAGCTGGAAAAATTTGCCAGCCTGGGAAGCACTGGCTGGTAGGGCAGCCAAAGGTCGAGCTGACGCAGCGCGCTGGCTGCCGTAAACATGGCGACCAGCAAAAGCAGCCATGGCCAGAAGGATCCCCTGGCCCATTCCTGGCGAAGCTGCCAGACGGCAACCCCTCCCAGGCCAACGGCAAGTGCAAGTGTAAATAGGCGGCGCGCGATGCCAGTGTCCATGGAAGCGGATGTGGTGGATGGCGGGTTGGATGATTCAGCAATTTGATTCATAAAATGCCACAACGTTTTCTAGAGTATAGCCAAATACTAGCCTGGAAATGATATCAGAATCGTCAATATTATGGCCGGGGAAGGAAACAGCAAGCCTGCACCCATTATGGATTGGCGATATCCTGGATCGGGTGGGCTTCGCGCCATTGGCCCACATTGGAGCTGCTTTGTTTTTGGATGGCGCGGTCGATTGTATCTTTCGCCCAGGCGGGGAACTCCCCGACGGTCAGGTATAGATAACGATCCTGGCGCGTACGCGGCGTGTTCTGCCACCTGATGTAGTGCGTGACGTTCGCATACCCTGCAAAGAGGACCAACAGGCTGACGGCTGCCAGGGGAATGGATTTGAAAACCGGCAGCGAGCTGATCCGGCCGGAGGCACTTAATAAAGTGAGAAGGATTGCATCGAGAGATACCCCGGCGAAGTACACCAGCGTTGGCATATAGCCAATGCCGCGCGCCCCGTTGGGTGTGTGGACGGTGAATAACTGGGTAAGAACCCAGCCTGCCAGCAGCATGAGCCACCACAGCCAGGTCTCCGGCTGGCGCCTCCGCGCGGCGCTGAAGAAGGTGAGAAGCATTCCTGCCAGGGTAAGCAAGCCCGTTATGCGATCGAGCTGCGGCTCGCCGACCGGGGAGTATTGAGCTGTGTTGTTGACCCGGCCATCCCACGGGCCGCGCAAATTTGTCCTCATCTGGTGCAGCAGGGTTCCGGACGGGTTGGCCTGGTACTCTGGATCGTTAAAAATCAGGACCACGCTGCTCCGCCCATTGAAGTGCTCCCAGTTCCTGGCAATATACAGTGCCTGTGGAGCGAAAACGACCGCCTCCACCAGAAGGAGGAGTCCATATCCTAGCAGCACTCTTTTGATATAACGACGGTTGAACAGCAGCGCAATCGGCGCGAACGCGATGACAGCCAGGGTGATCGCCCTGCCGGCCGGGTATCCATAGAGACCCAGGGCACAGAAGAATCCTGCCGCGGCAAAATGCATCCATTTGAACGGATGGGCGCCATCGAGCTGCGGAAGCGCATCCAGGCCCCACATCAGGAAGAGCATGGCCATCAACATATAGAAGCAGATGTCGATGCAGTTCCAGCCGCTGCGTGAGAAATTCAGATACCAGACATCGGTCGCCAGTAAAATCGTTCCCAGCAGGGAGGCAGGGATCGAGAGCTGGCGACGCAACAGAAGATGGAAGGGGAGCAGTGCCAGTGTGCTGAGGATCGCACTTGAAAGCCGCATGGCCATGACGTTGATCCCAAATACTGCCAGGAAGGCAGCCTCCTTATAGGCACTGAAAGCCGGCTGGGACGTCCAATCCAGCCCGAAGAAGCCGTTCGGCGGTGGCTGGCCATACAGGATGCGGATGGAATCCTGGGCGTTATCGGCTTCATCGGCCAGGACCGTATCGGGGAACGAACCCAGTCGGTACACACGCAGCGCGAACGCAGCCAGGAGGACCAGCCCCAGGAGCAGCCACCCGGAGAGGCCTGGACCGGAATGCCTGGCCGGTAAAGCGCTCCGAGTGGATTCTATTGATGGAAAGTCCTGAGTTTGCGCCATAAGATCTATCAGTGCGTTTGTGCTAGATCATCGTGAATTTGAGGAATATTCCGGGCATGAGCGTAGACGGTTCATCAAACGATTTACAGGACACACCCTCATTCCAAAAATTATACTTCCTTATGGATGGAAAAGATGCGGGCAAGCTCACGGCCGGATGCAAATCTTTTTGAAGGGAGTCATCAGGAATGGATCAGGGCGATGAGGTTTGCTCATCGCCCTGATTGTTGATTGAATCTCTACCTCAGCAAGTTACG
>JBLNAU010000300.1:0-3072 GCA_050259515.1 Syntrophothermus sp. | reverse complement strand
CCGTTGGCACTCATCGATTCAAATCTCCGCGCAGATAACGGGCAAAGGCCTGCGATTCTTCATCTTCTTCGAGCATGTGGGCAAGTGAGTCAAGTTTTTCCCCTCTAAGAAACGGCTGGCTGAAATAGACCGCCTGTGCCCCCAGGATCGTGAATGGACCTCCCGCTTCAAGAAGCCAGGCGGCAAAACCGTCCAACTTGAGGCGACGTAATGATTCTGCCCACTTCGACCACTCTGATCGCGGTTGCATGTATGAAGTATAGCATATTTATCCCCCGGCTGAATCGCCTAAAAGTTCGATTCCTCCGCCATATCTGGCGGTTATCGTGCTGTCATCGGCTACCAGTACCATGCTTGGTCATCTACATGCTGTTCCATACGTTGTACCGGGTGTCCGTTCCTCTCCCGTTTCCCCATAGTATAATGACAGAAGAATTTGCCGCCTCTGTTCTTAGAAGCTATCTTTTTCCTTGAAATAGCAGATTAAATTTCAAACGAAGATAAATATTTTGCGGCACGATGTATCTGCGGAGGAAGCATGACTGAGAAAAAGATCCGTGTGCTGGTTGCCAAGCCCGGTCTGGATGGACACGATCGCGGTGCGAAAGTTGTGGCGCGCGCCCTGCGGGACGCCGGCATGGAAGTGATCTACACCGGTCTGCGCCAGACACCCGAAATGATCGCGGAAGCTGCGCTGCAGGAGGATGTGGATGTTGTTGGGCTTTCCATTCTCTCCGGGGCGCATATGGCATTGGCGCCGCGTATACTCGAGCTGCTAAAAGCCAACGGACAGGAAAATGTCCGCGTTTTCATTGGCGGCATCATTCCGGACGAGGATATGCCACGTCTGAAGGAGATGGGCATCACCGGCATCTACGGCCCGGGAGCGTCAACCGAGGATATCATCAAGGATGTCCGCGAGGCGGTTAATCAGTAGAAAATTACGCAATACGAAAGCGGTGTTGCGTAATTTTATGATTCGAGGAACATGTCGCTGACTGACTCCGTACTGGAAGGGAATCGCCTGGCCCTCGCGCGCTTGCTGACACAGGTGGAAAATGACCTGCCCGAGGGCCGCACAGCACTTGCCGAACTCTTTCCGCATACCGGCCGGGCGCATTTGATCGGTGTGACCGGCGCGCCTGGTACCGGAAAATCATCTCTCGTCAACCAGCTGGCGCTGTATTATCGCAGAAACGAAAACAAGCGGATCGCCATCGTCGCCGTGGATCCCTCCAGCCCCTTTACGGGAGGAGCCGTGCTCGGAGACCGCGTCCGCATGCGCGACCTGTCCGGGAATGCGGGCATCTTTATTCGCTCGATGGCTTCACGCGGCTCTGTCGGCGGGATCGCCCAGACCACGGCATCGATCGTCCAGGTTTTCGACGCGGCCGGGTTTGATGTCATCATCATTGAAACGGTGGGTGCGGGCCAGAGCGAGGTGGAGGTGGCCCGTCTCGCCCACACGACCCTGGTCGTGGAGGCACCCGGCATGGGCGATGATATCCAGGCCATCAAGGCAGGCATCCTGGAAATTGCGGATATTCTCGTCATCAACAAAGCGGATCGGCCCGGCGTTGAAAACACGGAGCGCGCCCTGCGCTCCACGCTCGAGCTTGCCCATCCCACCAAGCGCATCACCCGTCACCATGGCACGACGATGGCAGTCAATGTGCCTGCCCAGGCCGGCAGCCAAAGCGACGCGCTCATGTGGATACCGCCCATCCTAAAGACGATCTCCACCGAGGGCAAGGGGTTCAACGAGCTGGCAGAGGCGATCGCCAGGCATGTCCAGTACCTGCACAAGAGCGGAAACTGGGCGGCTCGCGACCGCGCCCGGCTGGAGGCTGAACTGGAAAGTGCCCTGCAGGAAAGGCTGATCCAGCGCTTTATGGAGGGCGTGAACAAGGTGGAATATGAACAGATCGTGGGTAAGGTCCTCAACCGGAGCCTGTCACCCTATGAGGCAGTCGACACCTTATTGAACGGGGCATCTCATCGTACCGTCGACAAGCGTTCACAGGAATAACAAGGATTTCGAATGTTAGAACCCATCGACCATCAACACGAGATGAAAATGTACGGGGAGATCAAGCTGTACGCCGGCTCAGGCTCCCCGGTGCTGGCGCAGAAGATCGCCGATTATTTGCAGCAAAAACTCAGTCCTCGGGATGTCATCCAGTTTCCCAACGAGAACATATTCATCAAGCTGAACAGCAGCGCGCGAGGACAGGATGTGTACATCATCCAAACAACCTCTTCCCCGGTACATTACAACCTGATGGAACTATTGATCATGATCCAGACCCTCAGGCTCGATTCGGCGGCGCGTATCACCGCGGTAATCCCCTATCTCTGTTACGGCCGTTCGGATAAAAAGGATCAGCCGCGCGTTCCCATCACAGCCCGGCTGGTTGCGGATATGATCGAGATCGCCGGGGCTGATCGCTATATGACCCTCGACCCGCATGCCGGGCAGGTTCAGGGTTTCTTCTCCATTCCCGGGGATGTGTTGACCGCCTCCCATATGATCAGCCAGCATATCGGGGATAACCTGCTTGCACAGATGCACAGGCCGGTCGTCGTCGCCACCGATCTGGGATTCGCCAAGAAGGGCCGCAACTATGCCCTCGACCTCGACCTGCCCATTGCCTTCATCGAAAAACGCCGCACCGGCAATGACGCCAATGCCGAGGCCCTGACCCTGATCGGCGACGTGGAGGATCGTGATGTCATCGTCGTGGATGATGAGGTGGATACCGGTGGGTCCATCGCCCAGGCGATTGGCGTCGTCAAAAACAAGGGCGCCCGGGATGTCTACCTGGCATTCATCCATCCCATCTTTTCCAGGAATGCCGCCCAAAGGCTGGCCAAGCTGCCCATCCGCCATATCATCACCACCGATACAGTATCCATCCCCGAGGATAAGTTGAAACCGCTGGAGGGCCGCATCACCATCCTGTCCATTGCGCCGATGATCGGCGAAGTGATCCGACGCGCCCACGAGGGACGCAGCGTGGGTGAGATGTTTAATGAATGATAGAGAACAGCTAACAGAGAATAGAGAGTAGT
>JBLNAU010000299.1:0-5424 GCA_050259515.1 Syntrophothermus sp. | reverse complement strand
CGATCGCAGGTTTGGGCGGCAAGGGCGGAGAAAAAATTCTCATGTGTCTGTCCGTGCAATCCATTCCCCTCCCTTATCACAAGCGGTCGTGTGATTCGTGTAAATTGTTAAGTGCAGGCTTCTCTTGAGGTCCAATTCTGTGAAACCGTACAGGCACAAGAAGGAAAGGAGATTATCCATATGGCAACGAATGCGAAAAAGAAGAACTCGGGTCGATCCTGGAAGAACGAGCGTGCTTCGGTAAATAAAAATAACAAGTCCCGGCCGAAGAGCAACAAGCATAGCGGATCTGACAGGAGCAAGCGGGAAGAGAATGCAGAAAAATATTGGCGTGCCGGTTACACCCGTGCAGATGGAACCAAGGTCAAGGGACATTATGTCAAAAAGAAGACCTCATTGATCGAGAAGATCATCGATGCCGTTGCGTAGAAATCTCACTGCGCAACGATCAGGGTAGAAGGAGAACGGTATGTCTCTGGCGAAGGCGATAATGAGTGGGTTGGTTGGCGCTTGTACTCTCACGCTCATTCATGAAACGGCACGGCGGTTGTCTCCGGATGCTCCGCGCATGGATGTCCTTGGCATGCGAGCCATTTCAAAATCCATGCGGGCAATGGGACATCAACCGCCGGATAATTCCAGTCTGCATAGGGCGGCATTGGTGGGGGATGTCCTTGCCAATGCTCTTTACTACAGCCTGGTGGGAGGCGGCAGCCAAAAAGGGGTGTGGCTGCGGGGGGCAGGACTGGGAGTAGCGGCTGGCATAGGCGGCGTCGTACTCCCGGAACCGATGGGGTTGGGAGGAGAGCCCAGTGGAAGAAGTACTGCGACAAAGGCCATGACGGTTGGGTGGTACCTGGCAGGAGCCCTGGCTGCTGCGGCAACCTATCGATTATTGACTACGCGACAGAGCTACGGAAATTTATAGTTCGTATCTGTGAGACTACACCAGCTTCTGGCGATCAGCCAGATCATGATGGAGATCCCTCACGGCGGACCCGGCGCACTACCTCCATTACCGGTATGAACTTTACTATCCTATGAATTCCTTTTCCCGGACGTGGCTTGGTAATGGCGGGGATCAGTAGACGCGCTCATGAGAACGTAGTGTTTCGGTCGAAATATCAAGACTTTTCACCGATTTTTGCTTTCGACCCGAGAATCTTCCTCCAGGCAAGAGGTGGAGAAAGGGTAAATATTGAGATACGATAGGTGCGGTCGCTTTCACCAGGCAGCAAAGATACACGATAACGATTTTGAAGTCCCCAGCTCAGTAAACCCTCCGAAGTAAAATGGATTGAGAAAGACTACAATGCGACTTTTCTTAATGCTTCTTGGAGCACGTGGCGAAATTTTTGCCCGTATCCTTGAGCCTCTAATACAATGAACGCCATCTTATCTGTACCATTTTCATCGGTGTTGAGACTCATAACCGTGAATCCCTGATCTGGTGTGATGGCATACCGGGAGACCGCCTGAGGAGCGCGCACATCGATCTGACTCAGTTGAGCGGTGCCGGCTGCAACATCGGTACTTCCACTACTATCGGCCCAAACCAGCCATTTTGGCGTCACATAGACAGCCGATAATGTCGTGTTTATACCGCCCCAAAATCCCTTCCCCGGATGGACGGTGAGGGTCTCGCAGCACATTAAAATATCCGATTCAAGATCTTCCAATCCAAACTTTGTGCCATGCGCCCGCATGGCAGATTTCAAGCCTGTATCCAATGTGTCGACGGTGCAGGCACGTGTTTTGCGGATGGCGATGTTCATTTCCATTCCTTCCATTTCATAGCGTGGCGGTGGGATGGCCTTCCAGGACGTTTTTCAACATGGCAAGGTTGTCCTTGTATTCCTTCTTTAATTTCTTGATATCACCCGGATGGAATACATCTTTCGGGTTTCTCTCCGTGGTCAGACTTATCTTTGTGCCGCCTCCAGCCATTTCAAAGGTATATAGCATACAGGAGGCCAGGGGCCCTGAGACCGATTTGAAACCATATCTCTTGTTTAGCTCAAATACGACGACCTCATAGACCGTTTCTACCCGCCTGCCCATTAAATGACCGACAGCACGAAAGCGGGTTCCTGTACCGACCTCACCGTGGGAGAGCTTGCTAGAGGCTAATGTTCCATATTGCCATTGAAAATCGTTTTCAGGTATGACTACAAAAGCGAAGACCTGATTTAGCGGCCGGTAGATGTGTGTTGATAAATCAAATTGGATCATCCTTATTTCCTTTGCAAAGGAATTCATGGCGATAGGGCGTACAGAATTCTTATTAATAGGTTGTACGAAATCCACGCTGCTCTCTGGGCTTCACGAGAGTTACCGTTAACTCATGATCCTTCAAGGAATACATGTTTAACATGCTGACCGCCTTGTCGGCTTCGCTCTGTGCGCTCATGGTTACATAGGCATACCCCTTACAGCCTCCACTAAGGCGGTCCGTAATCATATTGACTGCCGTGACATCTCCCACCTGCGCGAAAAGGGCTTTTAGGTCATTGGCCCTGGTGGACCCGGGCAAGTTTCCAACGTATAGCTCTGTTTCCATAATGGCACCATTCTCCGCATTCCCTGGAAAAAATAAAGCCGCCACCCCATAACAGGGACGGCGGCTAATACACCACAAATCCAGTTATTCTGTCTCAACTGTTGTTTCAGTGTACCATACTTCCACGCCATAGTTTGACACGCGTTTCCTTCCTATTCCCTGATCCTACGGTCTGTCCCGGCCAGAATAGAGCCGGTATGATATAATCAAGCTATCTTATAAAAGGTCGAGTGCGCTTTGGATGCCGTCAACCCTTCTTAGGGCTGGCGGTTTTTTGCTTAATCTCCCTCGACCATCCAGATACAGGAGTTTCATATGGAAGCAAAATTGTACGTTGGAAACCTATCCTACCAGACCACAGAACAGGATCTGCGCGAGCTTTTCATGCAAGCTGGAAGTGTCAACTCAGTTGCATTGATCAAAGAACCGGGCACTCAGCAGTCAAAAGGCTTCGCGTTTGTGGAGATGGGTTCACAGAGCGAGCTGCAGAAAGCCATCAGCATGTTTAATGGCTATACTATGAACGAGCGCCAGTTGTCCGTGAGCGTGGCCCGCCCACGTGAAGAACGCGGCGGCGGTGGCGGCGGTTTCCGCCAGCAACGCAGTGGCAATAATCGTAACAACAATACCAATAAACGTCGCTATTAATATAGTGACAAACTTAATGTTTGAAATTGGTGACACCGTCGTTCATCCCCAACATGGTGTAGGGTGTATCGTTAAGTTAGAAGACCGGGAATTTGAGCGCGGGACGATCCGGAAATATTACGAGATTTCCATGTCGGATGCCAGTACTGTCTGGGTGGGCGTTGACATGCCCGACTCGGGACTGCGACAACTGGCCCACAAAAATGAACTTGCCCATTGTCGTGAAATCCTGCTGGCTCAGCCTGAGCCTTTGATAGAGGATGGGCGGGTCCGGCAGTCGAAACTTGTGGCACAACTTAAACAGGGAACGATTGTTACCCAATGTGAAGTGGTGCGCGACTTATATGCCTTCGTTTCCCACAAACCGGCCTATGGGACGATGCCGGCCTTCCTGGAAGCGTTGTTACGTGCACTTTGCCAGGAATGGGCACTTGTAGAAGGAATTACAACCGTAGAGGCTACGTCGGAGATTCATTCCCTACTGGATCAACCCCGATAAACCATCCATTGCAGACCTTTTGTCAGCGGTAGAACATCCGCTTTTCCATTGATCACACCAGTGTAGTCCAGGAAATCAAATAATTGATCCTCTCGTCGCAGGGTGGGAAGCCACAGAATAATACCTGCCTAGGGACGAGTGGATCTTTTCTGCTTTAAGCGAAAGGAAACGATTATGCAAGAATGGGAATATATTGAAGTCACCGCCCCCATGCGGGAGGACGGTAAATCTGTTCGGATTTATCTCAATGGCGAGGAGGCGCTTTCCGAATCAAAGGCATCTGCTTTATATGACTACCTAAATAAACTGGGGCAGGAGGGCTGGGAGATGATCAATTTCGCCTTTTATCCAAATCGGACGGCATTCTACTATTTTAAGCGCCTTGTCACTCGTGAGTGAGCAAAGAGAGTCGATCTCGCTCATGATCGCCTTGCGCGATAACCCGGCCCCATTCGGTGTATTGCTCAGCCTGCCGTGGACTTGGTGGCGGTGATAACTTCATCCCTTTTTGCGAAGTCTTTCAAGCGCGAGACTTTCATGCCGGTGTTTCCTCCTGGGGTAATAAGTCTTTATTTCCTGTCCTTATTTTCAGAATGAGCGCGCTCGACAGCTAGAAATGTCACCATATCCCAGGCGTTGCGGATGCCGACGAGCAGGAGAAGGATCATTGCTGCACCGGCGAGATACAAAGCCGGGACCGGTCTTTCAGTGAGGAAAAATGCAGATACGATCAGCAGGAGATGGGCGAAGAGAGGAAATGTCATATACCAGGTCCAGTCTTCCAATGTCGATTGATAGTGTGGTACCTGTCGCATCCGCCGCAGTACGATGATCGAATAGAACGCCATCCCCAAACCCACTAGACCGATTAGAAGGCCAGGTGCATGATCACCTCGGCAAGTTCGGTTTCGGACAGACCGTTTTCCTTCGCCCGGTTCAGATGACCTGTAAGCTGCTCGGTATTTCCGTTGGCGATGAGTGCAGCGACGGTAATCAGGCTGCGGTCTCGCTTCGACAACTCCGCACGCTCCCAAACATCGCCAAACAATACATCATCTGTCAGTTCTGCCAGCTTGGGTGCGAAATCGCCAATCAGCTTTTGCGCGGGTGATAATTCTTTTGATTCGGACATTTATCTCTCCTGCTCTTGTTTGTTCACTTTTTATCCAAATCAGGTGCTTAATACCGGTCGCCAACGACTGTGATCTGTGACATGGCATTTTCAATTTCACTTAGATCATTTGTTGTCAATTCGATGTTCACCGCGCCGTTATTTTCATCGAGGCGCTCGAGTTTGCGCGAGCCAGGGATGGGAACGATCCACGGCTTTTGTGCCAGCAGCCAGGCCAGCGCGATCTGGGCTGGGGTGGCTCCCTTCTCTGCTCCGATCTTTTCCAGCAGATCGATCACGGCCCGGTTGGCTTTGATCGCCTCCGGCGTAAAGCGCGGGTTGCGGCTGCGGATGTCGGTGCTGTCGTAGGTTGTGTTCTCGTCGATCTTGCCGGTCAGGTAGCCGCGGCCGAGGGGGCTGTAGGGCACCAGGCCAATACAAAGTTCCTCCAACGTCGGCAGGATCTCCGGTTCGATAGTTTTCCACCAGATCGAATACTCGCTCTGCAAAGCCGTGACAGGCTGCACCGCGTGAGCGCGGCGGATCTGGTCTGCGTTCGATTCCGACAAGCCAAAGTGTTTGACCTTGCCTGCCTGGATCAGATCC
>JBLNAU010000298.1:0-4697 GCA_050259515.1 Syntrophothermus sp. | reverse complement strand
TCGGGGTAAAGCGTCTCCGAATGGAGCGCCCACTTTAGGCCGGAGGTCCGGACGCCGCGCGCCGCGCCCTGCCAGGGAATCAGGGAGACGAGGTCACCGATTCTTCCCCGGACCTCAACCTGCTCTCGGCAGAGCATGACCTCCTCCACCCCATCGTCCAGGCGCACATCAAAATTGGAAAGGCGTGGATCGCTCAGGAGCGTGATATTGGCCAGGGTCTGGTCTAGCCGGCCTCCCAGCGCTGCGATGATGATGATCTGTTGCGGAGCCAGCTCGATGGCACGATTGATGGCCAGCTCAAGGTCGGTCTCGTTCTTATCGCGCGGATAGGAGGCGATATCAACGCCTGCATCCTTGAATGTGTGCAGGGCCTGGGCATCGGCTGAATCCAGGTCCCCGATGATCAGATCCGGCTTGATGGCAAGAGCCAGGGCATGACTTGTGCCTCCATCGGCACAGATCAGCATGTCCGCTTCATGCAGGAGAAGACGGGCCTGGTTAAGGTCGGGAAGCTCCCCGTTGGCAAAGATAACGATGCGTTGCAAAAGAAAACCATCCTCCGCGGAGGATGGTCGCTGAATTGAATAGCCTATATTCCCTCCGCCAGCATGATCTGGATCAGGTATTGCGGGTTGAGCGCGGCTCGCTCCTCTCAGTCCCGCATCGCGGGACACCCCGTTCGGTTGTCCATGGTTAATATACCCGAATTTCGCAGGCTGTCAATTCAAAAATCGATGCATCCCGCCGGATGCAGCCCAGGATGCATTCAAGTTGGATGTACAATATAAGATTTAAATTCCGTAAGAAAATGGTACCAGTGCATTCCATGGCCCCCGCTCAGCAGATAGGAAAGCGCCTATCGGACCCGACGGCGCCATTCCTCCTTCATTTGCAGCTCGCGCGGGCTTACTCCTGATTCGAGCGCCAGGAAATCGGTGAGCAGACGGTTGAACTTCGTCGCTTCATCGATCATCGGAAAGTGGCCCGAGCCCTCGAGCTCGATCTGATGAGTGACCGTCGAAAGCGAAAATTCCTCGTCCGGTGTGACGATCGCCGGGTCACGATCCCCGTAGACCAGCAGACAGGGGATATTCTTGTTGCGGAAGGAATTAAAGACATTATCCGCCTGCAGGCTGGCCAGCGAAGCAGCGATCGCCTGCGGGTCAGCCTTGGCTGAATCAACCAGGGCCGTGTTGGCCTCCGGGGTACGGCTGGAGAGCCAGTCGGTCAAATCCGCGATCGAAGAGGTCCTCAGGCGGGGACTGATGGCCGCGTAATCCAGAGGACAACTGACTGCCATCATACGGTCCACGCTTTGCGGGAAGCGGCTGGCAAAGGACATGCCGACCAGCGCACCCAGCCCATGCCCTACCAGGGCAATCTTGCCAATTCCCATCTCCATCAGGAAGCGGTCGATCAGCGAGGTCTGCTGCTCGAGGGAGTAGTTCAATACATTGTGAGCGGTGTCTCCATAGCCCCACAGGTCCAGCGCGTAGGCGCGGAAGGAGGTCGAGGCGACCTGCATGGAGGTGATCCAGTACCGCCATGAGCCGACCCAGGTGTGCAGAAAGATAACCGGACGCCCGCGTCCCAGCACCTCGTAATGCACAATGGAGCTATCAAGAAGGATTGCGCTCAAATTTCACTTTCCGAACTTTGCCAGAATGGTTTTTACATGCGAGGTCAACTGATCGGGGGCAAACGGTTTGAGCAGATATTCCTCTGCGCCGGCTTCCAGCCCCTGCTGGATTTCGGTTTCCTGTCCCTTGGCGGAGAGGAACACGATCGGAATGTCCCGCAGATCCGGGTTAAGCTTCATGATGCGGCAGGCCTCATAGCCCGTCATGCGCGGCATGCGAACGTCCATCAGGATGAGGTCGGGGTTCACCTGGGGAGCCAGCTCCACTGCCTCCTCTCCGTTGGCTGCCGCGAACACCTCATAGCCTGCAAAGCGCAGGGTGAATGCCACCAGGTCTCGAATATCGCGTTCATCCTCAGCAATTAAGATCTTTGCCATTGAGTCCTCATTGTGTTTCATAAACCGGCAGGGTAAAGGAGAAAGTGCTCCCCTCCCCGGGTACGCCCGTGCTCTTCATCCAGATATGGCCCTTATGCATTTCGATAATCTGTTTAACGATGGACAGGCCCAATCCGGTTCCCGGTGTGGAGAGCACCAGCGGGTTTTCGCCCCGGTAAAAGCGCTCAAAAATACGATCCTGATCATCCAGAGCGATTCCAACGCCAGTGTCCTTCACATCCACCTGCACTTCATGCCCGCTGTTCAATGGATGGATCTGCACGGTAATGGTCCCATTTTCAGGGGTATAGTGATAGGCATTGTCCATCAGGTTGCCCATGACCTGCCGAATGCGCTCAATATCGCCATACACCCGGGGAAGCTTCTTCGGCGCATCCACCGATACGGCCATGGGCTTGTTCTCCTCCTGGGAGCGGCGCAGGATATCTCCCATGACATCCTCTGCCACCTCGCGCAGATCCAGCGCCTGCGGGGAGAGAGTCACTCTGCCCGACTCGATGCGGGAGACGTCCAAAAGATCGTTTACCAGGATGTTGAGTCTTTCGGTGTTGTTCTTGACGATGTTCAGGAAATGAGTCTGGTTTTCATTGAGCGCACCCGCAGCACCCATGAGCAGGACGTCCACATAGCCGCGGATGGAGGTCATCGGGGTACGCAGCTCATGGCTGACCGTTGCAACAAACTCGGACTTCAACCGGTCCACTTCCACTTCGTGGGTGATGTCACGGAAGATGGAAACCGTTCCAAGGAAATCGTTCTGAAAGATCACCGGAGCCAGGTGAACCATGATAATGCGCCCGTTCTCGAGATCGATCTGTTCTGCGTAGGTGTCACCCTGCTGGTATGCCGCGGGCGAATCAGACCAGTCGCTAATGGTTTGCATCCATGTTCCGGCAGACTTACCGAACAGGCCGCCGAATACATCCAGGGACTGGCCAAGAACACGTCCGGCTTCAAGACCAAGAATATCCTCGGCAGACGGGTTGATGAAGGTGATGCGGTTATTCGAGCTGGTCACCAGCACGCCGTCCGCAACCGCCTCCAGGATAGCCTGCGAGCGGCTGGCCTCCTCCTGTTCGCGACGCAGCATGCTCCCCAAGCGCTCCGCCTGATCGCGGATCAGCTCATAGAGATGGGCATTATTGATCGCCACAGCCACCTGTCCCGCAATGGCCTTGACGAGGCTCAACAGCTCGGGGCTGAAGTAATTGGGCTTGCGATGATAGATTAGTAAGGCACCGATCACATCCTCCGCAACCAGCAGGGGTACGGCAATGGCACTGCGATGCTCGCGCGAAGAATCAGCGACCTTCACCCAGCGAGGATCCGAAAGAAGATCATCGATCAATGCCGGCTCCCGTTGAGCGACCACCCAGCCCGCCAGTCCTTCGCCAATATTCAGTTTGAAACCGCGGCCTTCACCGCCGACCCGGTCGGTCAGGTAACCATAACCCGCCCGGAAGTGAAGCAGGTTGTCCTCCAGGTTGAGCAGCATGATCGTGCCCTGCTCAGCGCCGATCGCATCGTTGAGCAGCGCCAGGGTCCGGTTGAGCGCCCGGTCCAGATCCAGGCTGGACGAAACCTCGGTGAGGATATGGAGAAGGGTCTCGGTGTTCTGCTGCTCGCGCTGCAATTGGGCAGTACGCTCCACCACCCGCATTTCAAGCTCACGCGCCAGGCGCTCGGTCTCGTTAAACAGACGTCCATTCTGAATGGCGACTGCCGCCTGGTTCGCAAGCGTACTCAGGATCTGCAGGTCATCCTCCGAGTAGACATTGGGCTTGTAGCTCTGTGCGGAAAGCATGCCAACCGTTTTGCCGCTCAACGTCATCGGGACCGCCAGGATGGAAAGCGGCGTATCCGGGTTGCCGTAGGTAACACCGCCCATATCGTCCACAGTTTTGGCGCCATGCAGAAGCAGAGGCTCGCCTGTGGATATGACGCGGCCACTTAGGCCCTGGTCCCGTGGAATACGGGTGATCGGGGCGCGCTGATCTGCGTCCACAAGATACACGCCTTCGATCTCGTTCGTTGTCTCGTCCAAAAGGCTGATCACAAAGGACTCGACCGGCATCAAGCGCTCGGCAGCTTTGTGGACCGCAATATATACCTGTTCAGGGTCAAGGTTTGCACCCACCTGGTAGCTTGCCTGGTTAAGAATGGAGAACCGCTCAGCGGTGAAAAGCGTGGATTGATACAGCCGCGCATTCTCCAGGGCAATGGATGCCTGGTTCGTCAATGTCCGTGCCAGCTCCATCTCGTTCAAACTGAAACGCACGGGAGCCGTCTGTTTGACAAAAATCAATGCCCGCAGCTCTGCTCCGCTTACAAGAGGCAATATCAGCAGGGACTTGACTTTTTCTCCCAGGAAGCTTTGCAGGGGTAGCAGGTCTGGTTCGGCGGCCACAGCGTCTGTTGTGAAAACGCCAAGGGATTCCCGCAGGCGGTGGAAAATGGGTGCATCTGGCAGCCTTTGTGGAAGCTCCTGGCTGACTCTCGGTATTGCATGCTTCCAGACCCCATTCCCGCGCTCGAACATGACAATCGATACCTCGGGCGCGCTCAGCGCATCCAGGAGCTCCTGACCCGTCAGCTGGAGGATCTTGTCTTCATCGAGCAGGCCACTCAATGCCGATGAAAAACGGTTGAGCAGTGCAAG
>JBLNAU010000297.1:0-4291 GCA_050259515.1 Syntrophothermus sp. | reverse complement strand
AATCCCCTGGTCGTCCAGCATGGATTCCTCACCGACTGCATCGACCAGGATTTGCTGGTAGAGCTGCTCCGACTGCTCCATCTCGCCCTGCAAATAAAAGATCTCGCTCAAGAGCTGGGTGGCCGCGAGTACCCCATACAGGTTCTGTGCCGCCCCCAACAGTGCACGCGCCTCCAGGATCAGATCCTGGGCCTCCAATATTCGACCCTGATTGAGTGCTTCGTAGCTCGAAATGAGCAGACTGTTGCCGCGCCAGAACACTTCATTCTCGGGTAACTCACCCAGCGACTGGCGTGCACACTCAAACGATTTCTGCAGGTCCCCCTGCCACCAGGCAATATTGCCTCTAAAGGAGTGCAGCTGTCCCAGTCGCGATACATCCTGCTCTGTACGCCAGGCATGTTCGGCCGCGGCCAGGAATGGCTCGATCTTAACTGCCGTTGCCGGAGCAAAGCGGTCCTCTGAATACAGGATGATCTGGGAAAATGTGAAGCTGATCCCGGGATGCTGCAAAACGATCTCGCGCGGAATGAGATACAACCAGCGACTCAGCGTGCGACCTTCGCGCAGGTCGTGGATCTCCAAATATTTCTCGATCAACGTCATTGCACGATCAAATAACTGGACGGCCAGCGCGGTCTCGACGGCGTCCTCCAGCAGCCCGTGATATTCGTACCAGCCACTGGCTCTTTCGAACAGCGATTGAATGGTTGCGGGACCCAGCCGCCGTCTGGCGAGCGTTTGGATCGACTCGGCAAAAAGCGGATTGTACCGGTACCAGGGCTGGCCGCGTCCCTGGTCGAGCCGCACAAGGAAAACATGATTGCGCTCGAGAGATTCCAGAAGAGTGACACTATGCTCGAGCCCTGCGGTGGTATCACAAAGTGAGGCAGTCAGGCTTTTTAGAAAGCATGTTTTGAGCAGAAAATCCTTCACCGCTTCAGGCTGGCTCTCAAATACTTCGCGGGTCAAGTAGTCTGATATATAACGATTACCCCCTGAGAAGCTTTGAACAAATTCCTGCACCTGGTCCGGATCCTTGTTCTGGAGGGATAAAGCAGCAAGCTGCAGGCCTGCCACCCACCCCTCCGTCTTTTGAAACAAGCTATCAACAGCCGTCGGGGAAATCTCAGTTTGCGCTGACATTCTCAGAAAGGACTCGGCTTCCCGGGCGTTAAAGCGCAGATCATCAGCGTTGATTTCCAGCAGATCCATCCTTGCTCGCAGGAGGTGCAATGGAAGGCCGGGCTGGGTGCGGGTGATCAACACCAAGTGGAGTGACTCCGGAAGGTTCTGGATCAGAAAAGAAAGACCGTCCTGGATGTCCTGCGAGGTAATCGAGTGAAAATCATCCAGGGCCAGTACATGTGGACCGTCCAATTGGCCCAGGTCATTGATCAGTGGTGTGAGCAGGCCTTGTGTTGAAGGCAGCTGAGGTGCATTCAGAACTGAAAGCGTGCTCTTGCCAAGGACAGGATCGAACGTCCGCAGCGCCGACATGAAATAGGTCCAGAAGCGGGAGGGATCGTTGTCGTTCTCATCCAGGGTCAGCCAGGCGGAGTCGAAATCCCGGCTGTTCATCCACAGGCTCGCAAGTGTTGTCTTCCCAAAGCCGGTAGGCGCGCTGAGCACAGTCAGCTTCCTGTGAAGACTGCCATCCAGCCGGTTGATCAAATCCTCGCGATGAATGATGGAGGGACGCAAACGCGGCGGCATCAGCTTGGTATGAAGGATACCGTCCATTCCGTATGCTTTTTTTACTCTACTCATAAGATTTCAATATTATAGTCGTCCTGCAATATTCTGCTACTCGCATTGTCTGGGCCCTTTCCGCACGCGGCCGGCACATCGTCGCAGAAAGAAGCGGTCATAACGTCCCTTATGACCAGCCTGAAATCATCATGGAAGCAATTTGCGAATTGCTGGAACCATTTCGGCTAAAAATTCGTTCTTCCGTGACACAGATTAAAGTAATCCAGTGATCCAGCCGCTCCAGATCAAAACGAAATGACCCAGGATGCGTAGATCCATTCATACCTTTAGGAGATTGAGATGAAACCCACAAACCCCAAATCAAAACTGATCCGTACCCTCATGTGGCTGGGAGGCATTCTTGGCAGCCTGGTCCTGTTGTCCGTCATTTATATGGCTGTCATGATGTCGCGCACGAGCGATGTCCCGTCGGATCTTGATTATTCCACCACCCAACTGTCCGATAAGGGGCTGTTCAATGTTTCGTATACCGTCTCAACCGGCACCATCCCAATCAACCAAATCCATCAATGGACTTTGCATGTCGAACGCGCCGATGGAACCCCGGTGGAAGATGCATCCATCGCCATTGATGGAGATATGCCTCAGCATGGACACGGCCTCCCGACCAAGCCACGGGTCACGCAAGATCTTGGCAAGGGAGATTATCTTGTCGACGGCATGAAATTCCAGATGGGCGGCTGGTGGTTGATGGATTTCACCATCACTGACAATGGTGAAACCGATACAGTACATTTCAATATGATGCTGAAGTAGGCCTACCTTCCTGGCCTGCATGGAAACTTGCTATGAAAACCAATACTTATCTACAGCTCATTACTGCTGTGGTAACTTTAATTGTATCGGGCTGCTCCTCGCTGGTCTCGTCCCGGTGGAATGAGGAGGAGCTTGCCTCCCTACGCAGCCTGTGGATCGGGAGTCTGCCGCCGCTTCCGGCCGATCCGTCCAACAAGTACGCTGACAACGCCCTGGCCGCTGCATTTGGCCAGGAGCTATTCTTCGATACCCGCTTCAGCTCCGACGGCAGGGTCGCCTGCACTACCTGTCATCTTCCGGAACGGGAATTCCAGGACGGCACCCCGTTCGCACATGGCGTTGGCACCACCAGCCGCCGCACCATGACAATTACTGGCACAGCCTACAGCTCCTGGTTCTTCTGGGATGGGCGCAAGGACAGCCAGTGGGCACAGGCACTGGGCCCCCTGGAGAGTCCTGTCGAACACGGTGGCAACCGGACACTATACGCCCATGTCATCGCAGAAAATTATGCAGATGAATACACTGCTCTGTTTGGACCTCTGCCCGATCTTTCGGGCTTGCCGCGCAGCGCGGGTCCTGTGGCGGACCCCGAAGCCGCAGCGAACTGGGAGTCCATGTCTCCGGGAGAAAAGGAGGCAGTGACGCGCATCTATGTCAACATGGGCAAATCCATCGCTGCGTATGAGCGCCATCTTCTGCCCGGCAAATCGCGCTTCGACGGGTATGTGGAGGCTATCCTAAAGAACGATTATGACTCGGCCGACAGGATCCTCACTACCGACGAGATCGCTGGTCTGAAGCTCTTTATCGGCGAAGCACACTGCACTAACTGTCACAACGGCCCGCTCTTTACCAACAATGATTTCCATAACACAGGCATTCCGGCCGCTCCAAATCTGCCCGCTGACCTGGGACGCTCCAAAGGTGCCCGGCAGGTCATTGCAGATGAATTCAATTGTCTCAGCGTCTATAGCGATGCCCGACCGGACCAGTGCTCTGAACTAAATTTCCTTGTCGCGGATGGGGACAATCTGCTCCGCCAGTTCAAGCCGCCGTCATTGCGCAACGTCGCCGAGCGCGGGCCTTATATGCATGCCGGTCAATTTACTACCCTGGAGGAAGTTTTGAATCACTACAACACTGCGCCCCAGGCGCCTTCCGGGCACAGTGAGCTGGAACCGTTGCACTTGACTCAAAAACAGATCGGGCAGATCATCGCCTTCCTGAAAACACTGGATAGTCCCATTCAGGCAGACGCACGCTGGCTCAGCGCTCCAAAGTAATTAAATCCAGACCGGGGATACTCTCTATCCCCGGTCTGGAGTCCATTCAATTTGTTCGATCGAATGATTTATTTTGATCGGGATCTTTCGGCACAAAGAATAATATATTTCGCGTGCGACCATAGCAGTGGAGATGCGATATTGCCCCAACGCTCCACCCAGGATGAATAGTACGCGGGTTCATTTAGATCCTCGGGAACCTGCTCCGGCAGATATTGGCGTTCTCCTGCATGCGCTTCGATCCATGCTAGGCAGGCTTGGACCTTTGGATGGAGTTTCGGTCTCAGATCTTTACGCTTTGAAGACAGCTCGGTGTAATACCAACCCAGCCAGGCTGTCAGCAAAATCCAGGCGCCGCCGCCAAAATATGAATCTTCGGCGTAGCGGTGAAGCCCCCCATTGCGCAGAATGGTCGATTCAATGATCTCCACTGTTTTGAGCATGCGCGGATCATCCACAGCAACAACCCCATAGGG
>JBLNAU010000296.1:0-2625 GCA_050259515.1 Syntrophothermus sp. | reverse complement strand
AGTCACCGCCACCGCATCTCCTCCTCCCACCGACACCGAAACAGCAGTGAGCCCAACCTCGACCGTCGGCAAGACCGACGGCGTGCCCGTCACCGGTCCTGCGATGAAGCCGGCAGCGATCATGCCTCTTCCCACTTCCCTCATCTATGATGTGAAATCCGCCCGTCATGCCGCGCCCTACGGGGACTCATACGATCTCAACCGCCTCGAGCGTCCCTTCCTGCAGGACATGAAATATCTGCCGGACGTGGACATCGTCTCCTTCAGCATCAGCGAGGATGCGGATTGGTATTATGTCTCCATGCAGCTGGCCGGGAACAATCCCAACAACCAGATGCAGATCGATTACGGCGTCGAGCTGGATCAGAATGCAGATGGCTATGGAGATACCCTGATCTGGGCCTACCCTCCCTACTCCACCGAATGGACCACCAACTGGGTCCAGGTATATACGGACGCGAACCACGACAGCGCCGGGAAATCCAGTGCAAGAGCCGATACCGATGCCGGCGGCAACGGGTATGAAACCCTGACCTTCGATGGCAAGTCCGGGCAGGGCACCGACCCGAACCTGGCCTGGGTGCGCATCCAGGAGGGTCCGCAGGCGCTGGTACAGTTTGCCTTCAAGAAATCCCTGTCGGGTGCGGTATTCCTGGTGGGAGTGATCGCAGATGCCGGCCCACGGGATGTCGCCAAGATGGATTACAACGATCATTTCAAGGAGGCCGAGGCTGGCTCCCCGCTCAAAGGGACCCGCTATTATCCTTTGAAAACGCTCTTCGCCGTGGATAACACCTGCTGGCAGGCCTATGGCATGAAGAATCCAACCAACATCGCCAAGGTCTGCCCCGCCAGCCTCTCCGCCAGCGTCAATCCGCAGCCAAGTGAAACACCTGCCGGAACCTCAACCGCCACACAATATCCCTAGGAGCGGGATCTTTAAACAAAAGGATGAAATACCAATGGTATTTCATCTTTGAAGCTCAGCGCCCCTGGCGAGATTCGAACTCACAACCAACAGCTTTTGATTTTAAAATCCAATAGCCTAGCTATCCCCAAAACTAGGCTATTTTTTGCGCCCCTGTTCGGGGTCGAACCGAAAACCTACAGCTTAGAAGGCTGGTGCTCTGTCCATTGAGCTACAGGGGCCTGGTGAACCGACCAAAGTTTACCATAAGAGGCGGTGGGCGAAAGGGGTCCCTGGGTGCTCGTCACGGTGAGGGTGACTGCTCTCGTGACGCATGACATTCTCCCGAAGGCCGCAGTGCCCCGGAGGGACCACGGCCCGAACGGGGACACACCGTAACTGCGTTCGGTGCAGTGCAGGTGAGAATCTCTGGCAGCGAGAGATCCTTCGGCAGCGAACGCCTCAGGAGGACAGGATGGGGATGATCGGGATCATGGGTATAAACTGGTTGTCATAGAGCGGTCACAGAAACAAAAGGGCACCTTTGCAGGTGCCTTTGTTGATTCGTCTATTCGTGGAAATCGCTCCTGGCGGCTTGAGCGAAACTCAGGAGGTATACGGCCGGATGCCCTTGTAGACCCGGGGTCCTGCCAGGGTGCGAAGGATGGTTTCCGGCGGGCGATTGAGCTTTTCACCCATCTCCCGGGAGGTCATGGGGGCGTTTCCGTTGGTCAGGAAAAGACGGAAGACTGCTTCGACCAGAGCGGTCTGCTGGGTCAGGAAATCGGGCTGCCTGGCGCAGTGGGTCATCAACGCGTTCTGAATGCCTTCCACGGGCTTGACTTCGGCGGTAACAGGATCCACCCAATCGATCGTCTGTCCCTCCTCCACATCGGCAAAGGCCTGCTGGTGCTCGGGGCACAGCAGGGATCGCAGGTAGACGTGCCAGTCGCGCTCGTTCTTCTTCCACCAGTTGAAATCCACATGGAAGGGAGTGTCGACGCCCGGTTTGAGAATGCTTCTACGTTTAACCTCTATCATGCCTACTCCGCTTCACCCAGGCGGAAGTGCAGGTCGCCCACGTGAATAAATTCCGGCTTGCTTGAAAGGAGGGCGAACAAGGGAGCGGGCGGCACCCGTCTCACGATATTCACCGCTGAATATAATTCCTGGGCATGGACATGGCCCTGCGGGGTCAGCTTGGACATCTCGCGGATCATGTCCGCCACCAGTTTATCAAAGGGACGTTTGTTGTTCTGCAGCCAGAGCTGGTCCACGGCCTCCATGGACGAGATGGCGAACGCCATGCGGTCGTTGAACTCGGCCGAGATCGGCTGCTTCAACATGGCAAACACCAGACCGCCGTCCGTGCCGACGATCACCGTGCGGACCCAGTCCTTGGTGGCGCGGTAGGTCTTCGCCTCGATGATCACCTCACCCGGGTTCTCCCCGCGCCGGATGCTGACCAGGCTGCCGGGCATCAACTCATTGGCCTTGTACCATTCGCGCAGCCCGTATACATACTTGTGCTCGCGCACCACCCAGCCGGGCATCTTCTTCTTGGTCTTGCCGTCCACCAGCGTAAAGCGGACGCGCGGCGTCTCATAGGCGGTCGGGAACAGGGAACGGACGCGCGACGAAAGCGGCAGCGTCCCGGCGCGTAGATGCGGGAAGATCAACGAGATGGTCACTTCCTTGAGCTCGGGACTGGAGACTTT
>JBLNAU010000295.1:0-4066 GCA_050259515.1 Syntrophothermus sp. | reverse complement strand
CGAGCTCGGTCCCGAACTGGGCGAACGCGCGGAGCTCCCGGTACTGCATGAGGTCGAGCCGCAGCTTGCCGGCGACCTGCTTCATGGCCTTGACCTGCGCCGAACCGCCCACGCGGCTGACCGAGTATCCAACGTTAATGGCCGGACGGATACCGGAGTGGAACAGGTCCGTCTCGAGGAAGATCTGGCCGTCCGTAATCGAGATCACGTTGGTCGGCACATAGGCGGAAACGTCGCCCAGCAGGGTTTCGATGATCGGCAGGGCTGTCAGGGAACCGCCGGTGCCTTTGACCTTCACCAGCTTGTAATCATCTGGGTTGGTCATTTGCTTGCGGGCTTCCTCGGCTTCATCCTTAGCAATGGGTCCGCCGTACACTTTTCCGTTCACGGCATCCTGTGCGGAGGCAAGCGCATCGCCAAAGTCTTTCTTGACGATCACATATTTATTCGCCAGGCGCACCGCGCGCTCGAGAAGGCGCGAATGGAGATAGAACACATCGCCGGGATAGGCTTCACGTCCAGGCGGACGGCGCAGGAGGAGGGAAACCTGGCGGTAGGCCCAGGCATGCTTGGAAAGATCGTCATAGATGATCAGGGCATCGCGGCCGGTTTCGAGGAATTCCTCCCCGATGGCGGTGCCGGAATAGGGAGCGATATACTGCAGCGCTGCGGATTCATCCGCGGCTGCGACAACGATAATGGTATGCTCCATTGCGCCGTTGCGCTCCAGGATGCCAACCGTGCGGGCAATGGCGGCCTTTTTCTGGCCGATCGCCACGTAGATACAGATCAGGTCCTTGCCCTTTTGATTGATAATGGTATCGATGGCGATCGCTGTCTTGCCGGTCTGGCGGTCGCCGATGATCAGCTCACGCTGTCCGCGGCCGACCGGGATCATGGCGTCGATGGATTTGATACCGGTCTGAACCGGGGTATCCACATCCTGGCGCTGGACCACGCCCGGGGCGATGCGCTCGATGGGACGGAAACCGGTGGTCGCAATGGGACCCTTGCCGTCGATGGGCTCACCCAGCGCGTTGACCACGCGTCCGATCATGGCATCGCCCACCGGAACAGAAGCGATACGGCTGGTGCCGCGCACGATCATGCCTTCCACGATCCCCCCGTAATCGCCCATGATGATCACACCCACGCTGTCCTTTTCCAGGTTGAATGCCGTCCCCATGACCCCGTTGGAAAACTGTACCAATTCCTGGGCTTTTACATTTGCCAGGCCTTCCACACGGGCAATACCGTCACCCGCCTCCAAAACTGTACCGATGTCACTGATATTGAGCTCTGGCTCATATCCCTCAATTTGCTTCTGCAAATCGTCTGTGATTTGCTTGATCAGATCTGTCATGAATCCTCCATGCGAAATTCATATTACGTACAACAACCCGGATAAGATTTTTATCCGGGCATATCCGACTTTTTTTTATTTTACCCTACCCCACGTGGGATCAGTCTTCGTGAGCAGGAGCACAATCGGGCCAATGATACCTGAAAGAACCTTCATTGTCTAGTTACATCATGCAAAATAACCTTCTTAAAATGTAATTTTAAAGGTACGAAGGGAGCCGCGACCGGGTCGATCCAGGCTGACAGACCCAGAAAACCCAGAGTGTAGTTTATCCATACATCTCAGTGATGAATTCCCTTGTCAATTGGGAGGCTTGTAATATACTACCGCTTGTTTCGTTATAGAGACAACTACTTTAAATGAATTTGCACGGCCTTCTGTCTCTCAAAATTTTTGGCCGGCAAGGAGAAAAAATGCTTTCTCACGGAGATGATAAGCCCCCCAGTCGTCGCCATAAGCGGTTTTGGAAAGTTGCCGTTCTCGCGAACATCAAAGATGAAGCGAAGCCCAAACCGGAGGGTGTTCCACCCGACGCCTTCGCAGACTTTGACCACATCGAGACCATCGACGCATTACGCGCCGCGATCGAGACAGATGGACACCAGACTGTATTTATCCAGGCAGACGATGACCTTCCGTTTGCCCTGAGGGAGGAAAAGCCTGATATTTGCTTCAATATCGCGGAGGGATCAGGCGGGGATGCCCGCGAGGCCCAGGTCCCTGCCCTGCTGGAGATGTTAAAAATTCCCTACACCGGCTCACGCGTGCTCACCAACGGCATCTCACTCGACAAGACCCTGACCAAGCGGATCTGGCGCGACCGGCGCCTGCCTGTCGCCCCCTTCCAGGAATTCAATATCGGGGATGAGCCCCTGCGCTCCGACCTAGAGTTCCCTCTCTTCGTCAAGCCCGCCCGGGAGGGAACCGGCATGGGCGTGGATACCAATGCCATCGTGCATAACGAGAAGGAACTGCGGGAGCGGGCTGAATATATTATCAACACCTACCATCAGCCTGCCCTCGTGGAGACCTTCCTGCCAGGCCGGGAATTCACGGTTGGAATTTTGGGTCGTGCAGATGCAAAGTTATATTCCCGCCATCCGGAGTGGTACGAGAAGGACGGTTTTCACCGCTTCCCGGTCCTTGAGCTGGATATGACCCGCTCGGTCACGCCCCTGGTCTACAGCCAGGAGGCCAAGTCCAAGGAAGTCGGTGAGGAGGGCGCACCGGGCTATTTCTGCCCGGCCGAGATTGAGCCGGAGCTTGAAAAGAAACTGAAATACTATGCGCTGCGTGCTCATTTCCTGCTGAATGCGCTGGATGTGTCCCGTACCGATATCCGCCTGGACGCGCAGGGCAATCCGCGCGTCATGGAGATCAATACCCTGCCGGGGCTGACGCCCGATTACAGTGACCTCTGCCTGCAGAGCAAGTCAGAGGGGATCCGCTATGAGGACCTGATCCTTGAGATCCTGTACCTGGGTGCATCCCGCTGGGGAATGGTGGAGCCGCGCGAAGCCAACCACGAGAATCATAAGAAGAAATAGAGCAGATTAGATCAACAAAAAAGCGGAGACTCGTCAGTCTCCGCTTTTGATTTCTATCCATTTTTATGAAGTGACTACCTTGATATTGAACCTCTGGGAGGGCACCACCGTTCTCAAGCTGTGCCAGAGCATGATATACATTTCAACACTGCGGGCTGTGATAATGCCGCCCAGGTCAATCACATCCTTCCAGCCAAACCACTCTTTGAGGATACGGACCACGGTTGCCTTGGCATCGATATCTTCACCACTCACGAAAATACTGGATTTTTCAAGAAGCTTCTCTGGAGCCACCATGACATTTGCATGGACGGTATTTAGGGTTTTGACAACCTTGGTTTTTGG
This sequence comes from Syntrophothermus sp., assembly GCA_050259515.1. Lineage (GTDB taxonomy): Bacteria > Chloroflexota > Anaerolineae > Anaerolineales > Villigracilaceae > Defluviilinea. The sequence goes on along the minus strand of JBLNAU010000295.1, from coordinate 811 downwards.
GAAAAGCCGCTGAATCTCCTCCCCCAGAGAGTCATCGTTGCAGATGGTAAGGGTCCAGATATCAGCGGTATCAGCATCGTAAGGATTCGCCGTATCGATTAAGATCTTCCCTTGAAGGTTTTCCGCTCCCGCAGCCATTAGAGCATCGATGGAGGCCGAACCCTTCGTACAGTTGAATACGATCTCACCAAATTTTGCTGCATCCCGAAAGGTGCCATATAAGGCATGCTGGTTTTCCTCCTCCTTGGCCCAAACAACCAACTTTGGATTGGCTTCCTCGCGCGATCCCAGCATCACTTCATGTCCCAGACGGACCAGTTTGGAACCAATGGTTTGTCCTGTTACTCCCGAACCCAAAATGCCAATCTGCATATGAACTCCTTCTCGTGCTTTGATTGTAGCCTGCTGGACTAGAGTAATATCAAGGGTCTCATAGCCGGTTCAATGGCCTAGTTTAGCACATTAAATCAAGGATGAGGAGGCTTGAATGGCGCAACTACCCACCAAATTCACTTTGTCCAAGTTCATAATGATGAATCTTAACGACCGGTTTGGTCAGTTTTGTTTTAAGCCATTTCAAGCGGAAGGTTTCCTCACGCTCACGCTCCTCCAGCGAACTGACGATGAACGCGATCGTATCCTGATACTGGGGGATAAAAATATGCTGGAGCGCGTTCACTCTGCGCTGGGTCTTGCGAAGCTCATTCGCCAGTCTCCAGACGGTGGCAGTCAGCATGGCGAGCTGCGAGATGCGTAATAAAACATCACGGAAAGCAGTGCTGGCTTCGTCGAGAACGGCGGCAGTATCCCC
>JBLNAU010000294.1:0-3827 GCA_050259515.1 Syntrophothermus sp. | reverse complement strand
TAGCCCTGGGCCTGGACTACCGCGCCCTCCACCTGGCCCTCGAGCAGCGCCGGGTTGATCGCCTTGCCGACATCGTCGGCGGAGACGATCCGCACCACGCGTACCAGGCCGGTCTCCGTATCCACTTCCACCTCGGCGGCCTGGGCCACGAAGGCGTAGGCAAAGTTCGGCATGGAGTATCCGGTCTCCTCGTCGAACTTGTTGGTGCGCGGGGCGAGATATTTGAACTCCCCAATGGCGGGACGTTCCTCGGCCTTCCACTTTTCCAGTGCCACCTGGGCCGCACCCCGAATGGCGTTCCCGGACATGAAGGTCATGCGGGACGCGGAAACGGAGCCGGAGTTCTCATGAATAGCAGAGTCGGAGGTGACAATGCTGACCTTCTCGAATGGGACGCCGAGCGCCTCAGCCGCCATCTGAACCATGACGGTATGGGTTCCCTGGCCCACCTCGGCTGCCTCATGATGGAGCACCACACGGTCGATCTCGCTGTTCCCATGGATCTCGATCTTGGCCCAGCAGTTTTCCTGGTAGCCGAAGGAGAAGCCAACATTCTTGAATCCAGCGGCAAAGCCGCGACCGCGGACCACACTTCCACTCGTTGGCGGCGTGGTCGAAGCGCCGTTCCACCCGAATTTCTCCGCCGCCGCTTCGATGCACTGCACCACGCTCACAGGGCTGGGGGAAGGTGTGCCCACGCCCATCGTATCTCCGTCCCGCAGTGCATTCTTCATGCGGAACTCCACCGGGTCCATGCCAAGTTTTTCGGCAAGCTTATCCATCTGCAGCTCGGCCATGAATAAAGCCTGCGGGGCGCCGAAGCCTCGGAAGGCTGCCCCAGGGACATTATTGGTGTAGACCCCATATACATCGGTTTTGATGTTAGGGACAAAATAAGGCCCGCTGGAGGTGATGGTCGAATTGCCAAGCACCTTGTTGGAGGTGTACATATAGGCGCCGCCGTCCGCGATCATCACATTCTCGATGGCGACCAGCCTGCCATCCTTGGTGGCGCCCCATTTCGCACGGATCACAGACGCATGGCGCTTGCCATGGCCGATGATCGATTCCTGTCGGGACCAGATGGTCTTCACCGGACGCTTCAGCTTCCAGGCGGCCAGTGCCAGGACGATCTGCACCGACATATCTTCGCGTCCTCCGAATGCCCCACCGATCGCCGGGTAGATGATCCGTATGTCCTCGTTCGGCATGTTGAGGGCATGGGCAACCTGGTGGCGATCCTCATGGGTCCATTGACCGCCGCTCTCCACGGTGACGCGTCCTTCTTCATCGATGTAGGCCAGCCCGGCTTCCGGCTGGAGATAGGCATGCTCCTGTACCGGCGTGCGGTATTCCCCTTCGACGATCACGTCCGCTGCGGCGAATCCCTGCTCTACATTTCCCTTGCGGATCTTGTAATGGACGCAGATATTCGAGTCGCCGATCTGCTCATGGACACGCGGCGAATCCGGTTTCATGGCTTGCTCGGCATCCAGGACGAGAGGCAGATCCTCGTAGCCGACTTCGATCAGCTTGAGCGCCGCGGCCGCCTGGGCTTCGGTCTCGGCTACGATGGCCGCGACCTGGTCTCCCACGAAGCGGACCACGTCCGTGCCCGGCTTTCCGCCCTCCACGATGGGACCGCACAGGACCGGCTGGTCCTGCCACTGCAAGCCGTACTCATTGAGTGGCACATCCTTGGAGGTGTAGATCGCCACTACGCCCGGAGCGGCTTCGGCTCGATCGGTTTTGATCCACAGGATGCGGGCGTGAGGGCGGCCCGCAAACAGGATCTTCATATACAGCATGCCCTCCCGGGAAAGGTCTCCGGAATAGCGCGTTTCGCCCGTTACCTTGCCACGGGCATCAATGCGAGTCAGGGGTTTACCAACGATAGTTGTCATGATGTTTTTAGAGAGTTTGATCTGTTGTTTTATCGAATGGACAGGCAAAAGGAAGGATTAGCGCTTGTACCGTTTGACCTTCCGGCCCCGGATCGGCGGCACATCGGTCGGACCATATTCCGGAGGACCAAAAAGTTTATACATGAAGCCGTAGAGGATGGCCAGGATGCCAAAGATCACGATCGCGATGGCCAAGGCAAAGATCAGGTTGGCTGTCAGGTTGTTCTGGGCCTGGAGAAATCTCCAGATGACCGACAGCCCGCTCAGCTTCAGCAGCAGCGTGGGAATATGCACGATCCCCAGCCACGTGGGGGGAATGGGCCAGCCTTTCTTTATACCGTAATCGACCAGGTACACTGCTGCCCCATAGGCGATGATCGGCACGAGGACCAGCAGGATGCAGCCAATGCCGCGCATGACCGGATGGACCTCATTCCGCTTTACACTTTCCTTCCGCTTCTGATACGAAGTATATCTGCCCATTCCTACCTCTATTCCTGATTAGCGGGTACCCGCGTCTTCAATGGCTTGCACGATCTTGTAATAACCGGTACAGCGGCATAGGTTGCCGGTAATTGCCTGTTCGATCTCATTGCGGGTGGGGTTGGATTTCTCCTCCAGCAGCATCGCGGAGGACATCAGGAAGCCGGGTGTGCAGTACCCGCACTGCACGGCACCATGCTCGATGAACGCATCCTGAACCGGATGTAATTCTCCATCGCTCGAAAGCCCTTCGACGGTCACGATCTGCGCTCCATGCGCCCGCGGCGCAGGGACAAGACAGGCCATCACGGCTTTTCCATCCAGGAACACGGTGCAGGCACCGCATTCCCCCTCGGCACAGCCTTCCTTGGTGCCGATCAGGCCTGCCTCTTCACGAAGCAGGCGGAGCAGGGTCTTGTCATGACCGCTGGTGAAGGTGTATTTCTTTCCATTGATGGTGGTCTCAATGGCAGTGGATGGGAATTCTGTCGAGGACTGAACCGTTCCATCGAGGGAGTCCTGGCCCCACAGCAGGATCGGCTCGGCCGGCATTCCGGAATGCTCCTGCCCGTCACGGATGGCCTTCAGCCCGCGCAGGGTGCAAACCCGGACCATTTCCCGGCGATAGGCGGCAGACCCGCGGATATCGTCGATCGGCCGGGAGGCGGCCATCGCCAGGCGGGCTGCCTCTTCGAAGACCTCGTCGGTAAGCGGCCTGCCGGGCAGGTAGTTCTCCGCCTCGACGGCGTGAGCGATGACCGGGGTCACAGCACCCAGGGTGATGGAGGCCGATTTAACGCTATCCCCATCCAGATCCAGGATGACCGCCACGTCGACGATGGAGATGGCCTGGGCGCGGCGCAGGGCAAGCTTGAGAAAGGTCCCCCTTGCGGTGGGAGGCATCGCAGGGAAGGAGATATCCACCAGCATTTCATCCGGCTGCATGACTGTCTTGCGGACGCCTTTGTAAAAGTCCTTCAACGAGACGGTCCGCATGCCTTTCGTGGATTGTAGAGTGACCGATGCATTCAACGCCATGAGAGGCGTGATCGTGTCGTTGGCGGGGGAGGCGGTGATCAGGTTGCCTGCCACGGTGCCGCGGTTGCGGATCTGCGGGGCGCCGACCTCCCAGGCCGCCCGCGCCAGCGGATAGGCGCGCTCGCGGATGATCATCGACGCGGCGCAATCGTTGTGCGAGACCAGCGTGCCCAGGTGGACGATGCCGTCGTCGTCGAGCTCGATGCGGTCGAGACCCGGGATGCGCGTGATATCGATGAGCGTCTCGATGCCCTTGCGGGCGCCGCGCTCGAGCTCAAGGATCAGGTCGGTGGCCCCGGCGACGATGCGCGCCGCGGAGCCCCGCTCATGCAGGATCTGGAGTGTGTCTCTAACTGAATTTGGCTGAATGTAATCGTGCCACATGGATTAGATGAGATGGGG
>JBLNAU010000293.1:0-11791 GCA_050259515.1 Syntrophothermus sp. | reverse complement strand
GTGGATGAGCCGGTGAAGGAAAATGGAAAGACGATCAACTAGGACAAGAAAGTTTTTACTCATAAACCACATCATGCCAGATTTTCCAGTCTGGCATTTTTGTTCTTTTTAATTAATCGGCAGAAAAAAGCAATTGACCTTTGTTTGTATATTATGATAATATACAGAAATGATTGACCTAAATCATCTTACCGGCTTTGATTGGGATGAAAGCAATCGTGAAAAGAACTGGGAAAAACACGGAGTATTGGCAGGGGAATGCGAGGAGGTGTTTTTTAATCTTCCTCTCCTGCTCCAGCCAGATCCTACCCATTCTCAAAAGGAACCGCGATATTATGTACTTGGTCAAACATCTGTCGGCAGACGTTTATTTATTGCATTTACAGTTCGCCAGGAAAAAGTCCGTATTATTTCCGCCCGTGACATGAGCAAGAAAATTCCTAAATTTAAAAATGAAGATGAGGAACGTGATTTTTGGGGCCAACACGATTCCTCGGAATATTTGAACTGGAAGAGCGCTGAGCGGGTGCTATTTCCCACCCTAAAGCCATCCACCCGATCGATTTCCCTACGATTGCCCGAATCGCTTTTGGATGCCCTGCGCCAGTTAGCAAACGAACGGGATGTACCTTACCAGTCTCTGATCAAAATGATTTTGCAGGAACGAATTGAACAGGATTTCAAATCCCGACATATTTCCCGTGGAGGATAGGTCGATCTAATCGATAGATGAAGTGGAGAGCGCACATTTGCAGTAGGAAAGATTTGAAAAAGTCTTTTAATACCCAGTGGATGACCCGTTAAAGAAAGATGAAAGGTCTGAAACAAAATATATGGAACGAAGGACATAATCAAACAGGTCTGTTAATTTCAACAGACCTGTTTGATTATGGGATGACTGTTCTTAGTATTCTCACGTATAATCCGCCCCAACAAAGTTACTGGTAGTGCGAGGAGATTGCTTCGCTTCGCTCGCAATGACATAGAAAATGAGGAGAGAGCTATGGCAAACTTTATTTGTATGACCTGTGGAGTCCAGCATGGGGAAACGGATGCGCCGCCTGCATATTGTTCTATTTGTGAGGATGAGCGCCAGTACATCGGGCACAATGGCCAGCTTTGGACGACAATTTCCGAGTTGGAGAGAGATCATCACAACCGGATCGAGCAGGTCGAACTTGACCTGACCGGTATCGGGACGGTTCCCGGCTTTGCGATCGGGCAGCGCGCCCTGCTTGTGCAAACGCCGAATGGCAACGTGCTCTGGGACTGCATCAGTCTGCTCGACGGGGACACAGTGGATGCGGTCCGGGAGCTGGGCGGGATCTCGGCGATCGCGGTCTCGCATCCGCACACGGTTGGGTCGCTGGTGGAATGGAGCCACGCCTTCGATTATGCTCCCATCTACTGGCACGCCGACAACCGCCGCTGGGTGATGCGGCCGGACCGCGCCTTCAACTTTTGGGAAGGGGAGACCTGCGAGATTTTGGAGGGGATCACCTTGATCCGCTGCGGTGGACATTTTGAGGGGTCGACCGTCCTGCACTGGGCGCAGGGTGCAAACGGACGCGGCGCCCTGCTGACCGGCGATACCATGCAGGTCGCCTCCGACAGGCGCTATGTCAGTTTCATGTACAGCTACCCCAACATGATCCCATTGAACCGCCGGGCAGTGGAACGAATCGTGAGCGCCGTCGAACCCTATGCGTTCGAGCGCCTGTATGGCGGCTGGTGGGATTATCACGTCGCGGATGCCAAGGCGGCCGTCCAACGATCCGCTGAGAGATATATCAAGGCGATCAGCGAATAGCCCAGACATATCAAAATAAACCTCCAACAAAGAATCAATGAAACGGCATCTTCCCCTCATCAGTCTGCTTCTTGTATCCTTCTTTGTTTTTATATGCGCGGTCGGGGCAGTCTTTATCCTTTCGGTGGATGCAAAAACCGTCGAGGAAAAGCTCCAGTCAACCCTCACGCTCGGCATCCCGTTTGCACTCGGGCTGATCCTGTTGCTGTGGTTCGGTGCGGGCCTGGACCAGGTGCTTACGCGTTTGATGAAACGGGCGCCCGGGATCCTGTCCCTGCTGGCGTATCTGCTCGTCCCCATGATTTTATGCGTGGGACTGCCTGCCCTGGTGGGCACCCTGATCTACGGATCGATGGCAGCACCCACGGGTTGGAAACAGCTCCCCGCAGCTCCTGAAACGCCTGTGGACGTGGCTGCTGCCAGTGAGTTGTCTGTGGTCGTCCGCACAGGCTCTGGCGCTTATTATTCCTGTGTGACCAGTTCGCCCGGCACCTGCTGGGAAACCGCTCTTGCCCCAGAGCAGTCCATGAGCGGGCGCGGGACCGAGATCACCACACCGCCCTACGCCGATCCGCCGGGAAAGGTGGCCAGCCTGCTGGGATTATCGTACATGGACATGGGCGAGGAAGGCCAGGTCCATTATGCGGTGCTGGAGGATGGGTCCGTGTGGGTGCTGCGCAAGGACGCGAACAAATACGAGGCCGGTTTTGCCACGGGCCTGTTCCTGACGATCGCCCTAATCCCCGCCGCGGCAGGTCTTCTGGTGATCTACCTGGGTGCAGGGATCAGCGCACTCGCCCGGTCGATTGCGAAATTGAGCCCGGCAGGTGAAGTGCATCAAGGACCCTGAAGAACAGACTTCATCCCCTGGAAAATGGCAAATCCACTCCAGCGGCCGAGTTTTGGCTAAGGTGAGGTCTGCATTGGTCGTGCTGTGGGGAAATTTCCAGGCTTATTCCGTTCAGAGAGCATACATACACGAGCTCCGAAGCCAGGGGCTTCGGAGTTCGTGATCACAAGAGGTTTGATTCTCTGCTGTAACTTTTCTTCGTGATTTCACTGAGGGTCAAACAGATGGAATCCTATTATAATTAACCGACTTTACAGGGGAAATAATTGCATACATCGCGAAGAATCAACTGTCTTTTGAAAGGGATGGTGGTGCATGAAGGTTAACGGTAAGTCGAAGACTCCCATCACCGACGCGCAGTCGAAGAACAGCGGGGAAAAGGGCGGGGCAAAAGCGCGGACATCACAGCCGGCATCAAAGAATAAATTAAACGGAGTCAAATCTGCCGTGCTGGAGCGGATCAGCGACGGCATTCTGGCGTTGGATGCCGGGATGAATTACACCTATCTCAACGAACGGGCGGGGGAATTGCTGGGCCGCAGCGCTGATGAGCTGGTCGGCAAAAATCTGCAGGAGGAATTCCCCGCAGGCGGCCGAACTCCATTCATGGAAGCCTGCCAGCGCGCCCTCGAAACCCAGTCCGTTGTCTGGCTGAACGAATATTTCCCGCCCACCGACCGCTGGCTCGAAGGCCGCGTCTATCCGTCGGCGGATGGGGTTTCGGTCCTCTTCACAGAAGGTACGGCGCAGAAAGCTGTGGAGATGGAGAATCACTACCGGATCCTGGTCGACAGCATGCAGGAGGCATTTCTTCTGGCAGAGATCATCACCGATGAAAATGGCGAGTCAAAGGAATTCCGCTTCATCGACATAAACCCTGCCATGGAAGGTTTCCTGGGCAAAAAACGAAGTGAAGTGATTGGCCATACCCTGCGTGAGATCTTCCCGCAGATTGAAGATGAGCGGGAGGTGATGAAGCGCATCGCTCACGTTGGGCTGGGGGCCGAGCCGTTTTTCGTGGAGGAGTACTCCGTCGCCCTGCAGCGCTGGTACCGGGCACACTTTTTCTCGCCCCGGCCCGGGCAGGTCGCCGGATTGGCGTTCGATATCACCGAGAGTAAAAAGGCGGAGGAACGGGTCCGGGAAGTCTCGATGTTTCCCGAGCAGAACCCCAACCCGGTCATGCGGCTCACCCGCGAGGGGACGATCCTGTATGCCAACCAGGCTTCGGCGCCCCTGCTGGCAACCTGGATGGGTCAGAAGGAACGGGCTGTATCGTTCCTGCAGATCCGCGAGCAGCTTCCCGCGGTGATCGAAACCGGTTCAAATCGTGAGATCGAGATCGAGAATCAAGGCAGCTTCTTTACCTGCCTCCTGGTTCCGTTCCCTGAGCAGGGATATGTAAACCTGTATTTCCGCGATATCACCGAACGGAAAAAAGCCGAGGATGCCCTGCACGCCATTGTCAACCAGGCCAGCGCTGGGATTGCGCGCACAGACCCGCAGGGACGGTTCACCTTCGTGAACCAGGCGCTGTGTGACATGCTTGGCTACTCCGAGGCAGAATTAATCCACATGACCGTCTGGGATATCACCGATGGAGGACTCCTGGAAAAGAGTCGGCGATTGTTCGAGCGCCTGGTGACGACCGGGGAGGGGTATCACCTTGAGAAGCGTCTGATCCGCAGGAATGGTTCCATACTGTGGGTGAACGCGGGCGTCTCTCCAATGCAGGATGTGGAGGGCAACATCCAGGGCACCACGTTCGTCATGGTGGATATCACCCGCCGCAAACGGGCTGAGGAGTCGCTGCTCGATCATGCAAGGCGGTCGCTGTTCCTGTCCTCCCTGAGCGACACGATCCGCTCGATCGACAGTCCATCCAAGATCCAGATCGAGGCAGCCTGCCTGCTGGGTGCCCATCTGAAGGCCAGCTGCGTTGCATACATGGAAGCGGCAGCCGACGGCAGTTTCCTGATCCGCGAAAGTTACGTGGAAGGGGTCGAGGAGGTGCCTGGCAGGATCTCCATCCAGGATTTTCTCCCTGAAGAGCAGCTGTCAAAGTTCCGTGCAGGCCGCGTCGTAACCTGGCAGGATGTTCAGGATGATCCCAGGTTTTCCGACAGGCAAAGGTCGGAACTCGAAGCTCTATCCGCCCGGGCTCAGATCATCCTGCCGTTGACCCGGGGCGGCAAAGTGGTTGCTGCCCTGTGGGTGCAGCAATCCCAGCCGCGCGCCTGGAGGGAGGAGGAGATCTCCCTGGTGGAGGAAGCAGCGGAACGAACCCAGGGGGCCGTCGAACGCGCCCAGGCCGAGCAAAAACTGCGTGACTCGGAGAAGCGGTTCCGCATCCTGTCGAACGCGGTGCCTTCCATCGTATGGACGTCCACTCCGGATGGTCGGCTGCAGTTTGTGAACGATCGCTGGTATGACTTCACAGGCCTCCCCCGCCAGGAGGAAGCTCCCCTCTGGACGGATCTTAAGCTGCACCCGGACGATGCACAGCATTTCTTCCAGGAGATGCGTGCGGTCAAAAGCGCGCAGACCGAAGCCGTGGTGGAAGCGCGCATCCGGCAATATGACGGCAGCTATCGCTGGTTCCAGACCCGCTCCGTTCCGACGATGGACGAAAATGGGAACATCACAGCCTGGCACGGCGTACTGACCGATATCCATAACCGGGTTGAGAAGGATGCGGAACAGCGCAAAATCATCGACGGTACGCCCTTCATGCTTGCCCGCTGCAGTCGCGACCTTCGCTATCTGTTTGTGAGCCGCGCCTATGCCGAGATGCTTCATCTTACACCCGAGCAGGTGATCGGCCGTTCGATTCTTGAAGTGATGGGTGGGAAGGGATTGAAATCCATCCTGCCTTACATTGAGCGGGTCCTGCAGGGCGAGCGCCTGGAATTTGAGACCAGTGTGCCTCTTGAGTTCGGCAATTCGCCCTACCTGCATGTGGACTATACCCCTGATCGTGACGAGCAGGGAAATGTGATCGGCTGGTTTGCTTCGATCATCGACCTCACCGAGCGCAGGCAGATGGAGGAGAGCCTGCGTGAGAGCGAGCGCAAGTTCAACATTATCTTCAACAAGCTCCCATTTACCGCCACCCTGATGAAACCGAACGATAATGTCATCGTGGATGTCAACGAAGAGTTCGAGACAGTATTTGGGTATACCAGGCAGGAGGCGATCGGCAAAACGACCTTTGAGCTCGATATTGCTTCCCGGCCGGAGGACCGGGCTTACATCCTGGCACAGCTCCAGTCCAGCGTCGCCATTCGGGACATGGAGCTCGAGCTGCACACCAGGCAGCGCGGCCCGCGCCTCTTCCTCGTGAACACCGACCTGGTCACCATTGGCGGCAGCCAGTACATCCTGCAGACCGCGCAGGATATTACCGAGCGCAGGCAGGCGGAGAAGGCCACCCAGGCCAGCGAGGAGAAATACCGCCGCATTGTGGATACTGCCAACGAAGGAATCTGGGAAATCGACAGGGATACAAAGACGATCTTTGTCAACACCCGCATGGCTGAAATGCTCGGCTATACCGTGCAGGAAATGATCGGGCGCTCTGCGTTCGAATTCGTCTTTCCGGAGGATCATTCCGATGGAGAGCAGCGGATCGCGCGCGCCAAACGGGGGGTGGGTGTACGGTCAAATGAGTTCAAATACCGCCGCAAGGATGGTTCCGCTGTCTGGGTACTCGTCTCCAGTTCGCCGCAGCTGGATAAGCAGGGAAACTTTATCGGCTCGATTGCCATGACCATGGATATCACCGAGCGCAAACAGCAGGAGCTGGCCCTGCGCGCCAGTGAGGAGAGCCTGCGCCTGGCGATCGAATCCAACCGCATGGTGGCCTGGGAGTGGGACCCACAGACGGACATTGTCACCACCAGCAAGAATTTCTCGGAGGTCTACGGCCTCTCCAGTGTGAGTAAAGCGTCGGAGGGTTTTGCCCTCATCTGGCCGCAGGACCTCCCGGTCCACCGCCAGAAAGTGGATCAGGTCATGGAGCAGGGCGGTGAGTATCGCTCAGAATTTCGCATCACCCGTCCTGTGGATGGCCGTACTCTTTGGCTGGAAGAGCGTGGTACGGCCCTGACCAGCCCCGAAGGGCAGGTCACCCGCCTGGTGGGGGTGGTTTTGGATATCAGCGAGCGCAAGCGCGCCGAACAGGAGATGGCGGAGTATACACGCCAGCAGGCGGCTCTGTTCAAGCTGGCAGACCAGTTCAACAGCGCGGCATCCCTGCAGGATATGTTCAGCCCGGCTCTGGATGCGATCCTGAGCGCCCTGCAGTGTGACCGTGCTTCAATCCTGTTATTCGACGACCAGGATGTCATGCGCTTCGTGGCCTGGCGCGGTCTTTCAGACGCGTACCGCCAGGCGACAGACGGTCATTCCCCCTGGAAGAAGGATGAGAAAAATGCCAGGCCGGTCATCCTGGAAGACGTTGCCACGGCTGACCTGGAGGACTGGCTCAGGGATGTCATTGAAAAGGAAGGCATCGGTGCCCTGGCTTTCATTCCACTTGTATCCAGGGGCAGGCTGATCGGCAAGTTCATGATCTATTTTAACCAGCCACATCCATTTGATGAGGCGGAGATCGAGCTCGGCCAGACGATCGCTCACCAGCTTGCAACCAATATCGAGCGCAAGCGGGCTGAAGAGGCACTGCGTCAGAGCAAACAGCGCCTGGCCCTTACCTATCACCATGCTCCGATCGGGATTGTGGAAACCACACTGGACGGTCGCTTCATTGAAGTGAATAGTGAGATATGCAAGCTTCTGGGATACAGTTATGATGAATTGGTTCATCTGGGAATTGCGGAGGTTACACACCCGGAGGATCTGGAATCCGATCTTGGCCAGTATCACCGGTTGGTAAATGGGGAGCTTCCCTTCTACCGGATCGAAAAGCGATTCATCAAAAAGGGCGGTGGTGTCCTCTGGGCCGAGGTGGTACGCGCCATGGTCTATGATGAAGTGGGGACCCCGCTGTATGGCATCGGCGGCATTCTCGACATCACCGAGCGCAAGCAAAAGGCGGAGGAGCTGCGCGCCAAGACCGAGGAAGTGGAAGCTCTGATGGAGGTCAGCCCGATCGGTATCTTTTTTGCTTATGATGCTGACTGCAGCAAAATTACTGCCAACCCAGCCGGCTACCACCTGGTGGGAATGCCCGAGAACTCCACGGTAAATCTCTCCCTGTCCGCGCCGGACAACAAGCAGAACCCATATCGGATGTTCCGCAATGGCGCGGAGGTGATGCCAGAGAATCTTCCCATGCAGACCGCGGCCCGGCTGGGGATGGAGATCGAAGAGGAAACGCTCGAGCTCCGCTTCCAGGACGGTACCCAGAAATACGTTTACATCTATGCCAAGCCGCTTTTTGATGTTCACGGAAATTCGCGCGGTGCGATCTCGGCCATGCTTGATATCACCCAGCGCATGCAAAGGGAGGAGGAGCTGCGTGCCCGGACGGAGGAGATCGAAGCCTTGATGGAGGTCAGTCCGATCGCCATGCTTGTGGCCCATGACCCCGAATGCAATAATATTACCGGTAACCCGGCCGCAAAAGTTCTTCTGGGGCTTCCGGCCAATGCAGAGGAGAATCTATCCAACCCGGCGCTGGCAGTGAAGGGCCCTGCTCACTGGGTATACCGCGATGGCGTTCAGCTTGCCGTCCAGGATTTGCCAATGCAAATGGCGGCGCGGCTGGGAATCGAGATCAAGGATGAAACGCTGGAAATGCGTTTCGAGGATGGAACCCAGAAATATATCTATCTCTACGCAAAACCGCTCTTCAACGCCCAGAACAGATCTCGGGGGGCCATCGCTGCCATGCTGGACGTAACGGAACGAAGGAAAAACGAGCAGGCGCTGCGGGAATCAGAGGAGCGCTTCTCACGGTTCATGCACCACCTCCCAGGCCTGGCCTGGATCAAGGATATTCAGGGCCGGTATGTGTTTGCCAATGCCGCCGCCCGGAAGGCCTTCAATGTTCCGCAGGATCAGCTGTACGGCAAAACAGACTGGGATATCTTTCCCGGGGAGATTGCTGCTCAATTCAACAAAAATGACGACCTGGCGGTCACGGATGAAAAAGGCGTACAGGTGGTGGAAACCCTGCCACAGCCGGATGGCATGCTCCATCACTCCCTGGTCACCAAGTTCCCCATCCCCGGATCGGATGGAAATCCGGCACTGATCGGCGGAACGGCCTTCGATATCACCGAGCGTATTCAGATGGAGGACGCGCTGCGGGTGGCGCGCGCCGATGCAGAGAAGACGGCCTACCGCGTGACCCAGCTCCAAAAGACCACCGCCGCGCTATCACAGGTTCTGACCCCAATGCAGGTGGCCACACTGGTCGTGGAAGAGGGAGCCAAGGTCCTGGGGGCAGCCGGCAGCACGGTGATGCTGTTCAACGAAGAAGCACAAACCCTGGAGATGCTGTATTCCTCCCTGCCGGGTGACGTCAGGCAATCGTTTACCCGTTTCCCCCTTTCGCTGAAAGTTCCCCACACCGACGCCATCCGCGCAGGGCGCCCGGTCTGGATATCCTCCCGGGAGGAGTACATCGAACGCTATCCCCACCTGGCCGATTTGATCCAGCGGTGGGACTACCAGGCAGCCATTGTCGCTCCCATGGAATACAAGGGACGCATCCTGGGCGGACTGAGCATGAGCTTCGACAGGCCGCTGCCCTATTCCATAGAAGACCAGGAATATCTCATGACGCTGGCGCGCCAGGCAGCCCAGGCCTTTGAGCGGGCGCGCATCGATACCACCGTGCGGCTGGATGCTGCCATGATGGAGAACGTGTTTGCAGGGATTTATCTGGTTAGTGCCAGCGAAGGCACCATTCTCCATACCAATCCACAGCTGGACAAACTGTTCGGTTACGAACCGGGAGAAATCATTGGCAAACCTGTGTCGATCCTCAACGCCCCGAATGGAAAGCCTGCCGAAGAGGTGGCTGCAGAGATCATTGGCAATCTAAGAGAAAAAGGCACATGGCAGGGAGAGGTCCTCAGCCGCCGCAAGGATGGGACCAGCTTCTGGTGTTATGCCAGCATTACCACCTTTGAACATGACACCCATGGAACGGTATGGGTGGCAGCCCGCCAGGACATCACCGAGCGCAAGCAGATGGAAGAGGCCTTGCGTGACTCCGAGCAGCGCTATCGAGCCATTGTCAGTCAGGCGACCGCCGGCATTGTCCGCAAAGATGAAAGCGGGCGGCTGCTGTTCGTCAACCAGGAATTTTGCGATATGCTCGGCTACACCGATTCAGAGCTGCTCGGCCGGCCGATCTGGGAATTGACCCATGACGAGGATGCCGAGGAAAACAAGCGCTTATATGACCGGTTAATGGCCGAAGGTATACCCTTCCATCTCGAGAAACGCCTCATCCACAAGGACGGGTCGATCCTGTGGACCAACGTCAGCGTTTCTCCGGTCGTGGATATGACCGGCAGACCGCATTCGGCAGTCTCTGTCTATGTGGATATCACCGGCCGCAGACTGGCGGAAGACCGGCTGGCCCTGCTCACCACGGTCAGTGAGCTGGCACGGCAGTTCGAAGAACCGGATGAGCTCATGTTTGAGGTATCGAGAGCCGTCGGCGAGCACTTCCGGGCCAGGCGCACCCTGTTCAACGAGATCGATCTGGAGAATGACCTGGAGATCGTCCACCGTGATTACTGCCGTGGCGTGGACTCGGTGGCAGGAACACATCCGATCAGCGATTACAGCAGTATCACTACGGCTGAGATGATGGCCGGGAAAACGGTCGTCAACCATGATTCGAAGCTCGATCCACGCACCGCCCCTGACTACGAAAAAATCTATGTGACCCATGGCGAGCGGTCGTATGTGGCAGTGCCTCTCATGCATGATGGCTACTGGGTGGCATCGCTGTGGATCAGCGACGACAAGCCGCGTGAATGGGATGAGGAGGATGTCTCCCTGCTGGAGACGATCGCCGAACGCACCTGGATCGCGATCGAGAAAATGCGGGTCGACCGGGCGCTGCAAGATTCAGAGGAGCGCCTGCGTGTGACCTTGAACACCACGGTAGTCGGTTTTGCCACGCTGACTCCGGAAACCTATTTTGAGGATATGAATGAGGCCTTCTGTCGCATTGTTGGTTATTCGCGCCAGGAGCTTCTAAAGATGAATTCCGAGCAGCTCACGCATCCAGACTTTATTGGGGAGACCAGGAGAAATGTCGGCCAGCTTTTGAACGGCGAGGCGCCCTACTTCACCGTTGAAAAGATCTACATCCGCCGGGATGGCACCGAGATCTGGGTGCAGAACAGTGTCTCCATCGTGCGCGATGAGAACGGAAAACCCCTGCACCTGATCACGATCTGCCAGGATATCACGGACCGCAAACGCTCCGAAAAAGCGCTGCAGGAAAGCAACCAGCGCTATCAAACCCTGGTGGAGATTTCGCCGTATGCCATCTTTGTCAACAGGGATGAGCGGATCGTTTTTGCCAATAATGAATGTATCAAGATGCTTGGCGCCGAGTCGCCCGAGCAGATCATCGGCAAATCCAACTTTGATATCCTGCATCCCGATTATCACGACGTTGTCAGAGAACGGATCAAGCTCATGGCGGAGGGACATCAAAACGTCCCGGCCCTGGAGGAGAAGATCGTCCGCCTGGATGGTCAGACTGTGGATGTGGAGATCAGCGCCTCCCCCTTCATCGAACAGGGCGAACCCGCCATCCTGGTCACCATGAATGACATCACCGAGCGCAAGCGGGCGGAGGAAGCCCTCCATCAGTTAAATCTTGAACTCGAGGAGCGTGTCCGAAGGCGGACAGTCGAGCTCCAGGCAGCCAATGAATTCCTGCGCGAGAGTGAAGCCACCTCCCGCCTCATCCTGGAATCCATGCCGGATGCCATCGTGATCATCGACCGGGATGGGCAGATCGTCCATGCCAATACCCAGGTGGAAACGTTGTTTGGCTATGCACCCGGCGAAGTCATGGGACAGCCGGTGGAAACTCTTGTGCCGCAGCGCCTCCGCACTGAACATGAGCAGCAAAGATCCTCGTACGCAGAAGAGCGTAATCGCCGTATTATGGGATTGGGCCACGAGCTCTT
>JBLNAU010000292.1:0-4971 GCA_050259515.1 Syntrophothermus sp. | reverse complement strand
GATCCTGGCATTTGGCATGCGCTTTGACGACCGCGTGACGGGCACGCTGAAAACCTATGCACCCAAAGCAAAAAAGATCCATATCGAGATCGATCCCTCCGAGATCCATAAAAATGTTTTTGTGGATGTGCCCCTGGTCGGTGATGTGAGGACTGTGGTGAGCGATCTCATTCCCCTGGTGGATGAATACGATCATGATGAATGGCTGGCGGAGATCCAGGGTTGGAAGAATGAGGTCGATTCACGGTCCATCATGAACTGGGAGGAGGATGGCAAGCTGTACGTCCCTCATCTCGTGGCGGACATCTGGAAGGCGACCGGCGGCGGCGCGATCGTCACCACCGATGTGGGCCAGCACCAGATGTGGGCCGCACAGTATTACCAGCTGGAGCAGCCGAATCGCTGGATCACTTCCGGCGGCGCGGGGACGATGGGCTTTGGTCTGCCCTCCGCGATCGGGGCCTGGTTTGCCGCCAAGGACCAGGAGATCTGGGCGATCGCGGGGGACGGCGGATTCCAGATGACCGCTGCTGAATTGACAACTGCCGTTCAGGAGGGCGCCAATGTGAAGGTCGCCATCATGAACAACAACTTCCTGGGCATGGTGCGCCAGTGGCAGGAGTTCTTCTTCGAGAAGCGCTATTCGGCTGTGAATATGAAAACACCCGACTTCGTAAAGCTCGCCGAGGCGCATGGTGTCCCGGCCCGCCGTGTGACCACCCGTGAGGAAGTGGACGAAGCCATCGAATGGGCTCGCAAAACAGAGGGACCGGTCGTGCTTGAATTCCGCGTGGAAAAGGAAGATGCTGTATACCCGATGGTGCCTGCCGGTTCGGCGCTGCATGAGATGATCCGGCGGCCAGTCAAATCTTAATCGAACGGTGGACGATAAACCATCATCAACTGTCACCAGGAGAAGATATGAATTACACCTTCATCGCATTAGTAGAAAACAAACCCGGCGTGCTGAACCGCGTGGCATCCCTGTTCCGCCGCCGCAACTTCAATATCGAGTCGCTGGCCGTTGGCCGGACGGAAGATCCAAATGTCTCGCGCATGACCATTGTGGTGAGCTGCCCGAATGGGGATGTGGACGCGCATCGCATCGAGGCAAACCTGTACAAGCTGGTCAATGTGATCGACGTGCAGGACGTCACGCATCAGCCTTCGGTGACCCGTGACCTGGCTTTGATCAAGGTCAAGGTCGGGCCCGAGCGCCGGGCAGAGGTCAATGGACTGGCAGAGATCTTCCGCGCTCGCATCGTCGATGTTGGCACCGATTCGGTCATTGTGGAGATCACCGGGACCGAGGACAAGATCGAGGGCATGATCGAGCTGCTGCGCCCGATCGGCATCGTGGAGATGGTGCGGACCGGGCAAGTCTCCATGACACGCGGAGTCAACGAAGGCGTGCGCCGCATGCCTGGGATGAACGAGCGCCGATATGAGGATGTCCCTTTGGCGGCGATGGTGCCGTGAGGAAGTAGACAAGGAAACAAGTAGACGCGTATATCCATGACTTGTCTACTGGTGTACATGTCTACCTGCTTACGATCTTACATTACAGGAGAAATCATTAGCATGGCAAAAATCAACTTTGGTGGTGTGGAAGAGGAAGTCGTTACACGCGGGGAATTCCCGCTCGAAAAGGCGCGTGAAGTGTTGAAGGACGAAGTCGTGGCGGTGCTTGGTTATGGCGTGCAGGGACCCGCCCAGGCAATGAACATGCGCGATAACGGGATCAAGGTCATCGTGGGCCAGCGGGAAGGGACCAAGAACTGGAACAAGGCCATCGAGGACGGCTGGGTCCCGGGCGAGACTCTTTTCTCCGTTGAAGAAGCCGCCGAGAAAGGGACAGTCATCCAGTATCTGTTATCAGATGCAGGCCAGCGCTCGCAGTGGCCGAAGATCGTGGAATGTCTGGATGAAGGAGATATGTTGTATTTCTCGCACGGTTTCTCGATCACGTTCAAGGACGATACCGGTGTGGTCCCGCCTCCACATGTGGATGTGGCGCTTGTCGCCCCCAAGGGATCGGGACGCAGCGTCCGAACGAATTTCCTGGACGGCTCGGGCATCAATGCCAGTTTCGCAGTCCAGCAGGATGCGACCGGCCGTGCTTATGAGCGGACGATCGCTCTCGGCATTGCCATTGGCGCTGGCTATCTCTTTCCAACCACCTTCCAGAACGAAGTGTATTCCGACCTGACGGGCGAGCGTGGCGTGCTGATGGGAGCGCTGGCCGGTGTGATGGAGGCGCAGTACAACGTCCTGCGCAAGAATGGACATTCTCCCTCTGAAGCCTTCAATGAAACCGTCGAAGAGCTTACCCAATCCCTGATCCGCCTCGTGGGCCAGAATGGCATGGATTGGATGTATGCCAACTGCTCCACCACTGCCCAGCGCGGCGCGCTGGATTGGAAGGACAGGTTCCGGGATGCAGTAGCGCCTGTGTTCGACGATCTTTACCAAAGTGTTGTGACCGGGAACGAAGCGCGTATCACTCTTGAAGCCAACAGCCGCCCGGATTATCGTGAACAGCTTGAAAAGGAGCTTGCCGTGATTCGTGACTCAGAGATGTGGCAGGCGGGGGCGGCCGTAAGATCGTTAAGACCGGAGAATTGGAAGAAGTAGAGGACAGAGGACAGAGAGTAGTGAGTAGTTTTACTGTCTTGAAGGAGAAGAACTTATGACACAAAATAATTACGTAAAGATCTTCGATACGACCTTACGCGATGGGGAACAATCTCCCGGTGCGACGATGACCTCGGCAGAGAAATTGGAAGTGGCCCGCTCGCTGGCTCGCATGGGCGTGGACATTATCGAAGCCGGATTCCCGGCCGCCTCGCCCGATGACCTGGAGGCGGTTCGGCGGATCGCCCAGGAAGTGGGCTGTTCTTCCGAGGCGGAGCCGGATGCGAAAGTTCCGATCATTGCCGGGCTGGCGCGTGCCAACAAGGCAGATATCGACAAGGCCTGGGATGCCATCCATGGAGCAGCCAAACCGCGCATTCATACCTTCCTGGCCACGTCAGCCATCCATATGAAGCACAAGCTCAAAATGGATCCCGAGGAAGTGGTGCAGCGAGTCTCTGAGATGGTCGCCTACGCCAAGTCCCTGTGCGCGGACGTGGAGTTCAGCCCTGAGGATGCTGGCCGTTCCGACCCGGAGTTCCTGTATGTGGTTTTGAGCGAAGCCATCAAATCTGGCGCCACCACATTAAATATTCCCGACACGGTCGGATACACCACACCCGATGAATATTATGCATTGATCGACGGCATTATCAAGAATACGCCGGGTATGCATGAGGGCATCACGATCTCCGTCCATTGCCACGATGATCTGGGTTTGGCGACCGCCAATGCGCTGGCAGGCATCCGCGCCGGCGCACGGCAGGCGGAAGTCACCATCAATGGGATCGGTGAGCGGGCAGGCAACACTTCCCTGGAAGAAGTGGTCATGGCGCTGAAGACCCGCAAACCGGTCTTTAATCTGGATACGGGAATCGAAACCCAGCAGCTCGCCCGCGTCAGCAAGCTGGTCAGCAATTACACGGGCATGACCGTCCAGCCGAACAAGGCGATCGTCGGCGCCAATGCGTTCGCCCATGAAGCCGGCATCCACCAGGATGGCATGCTGAAGCACCAGACCACCTACGAGATCATGCGCCCCGAGGATGTGGGCGTCAACCAGACCAAGCTTGTGTTGGGAAAACATTCCGGTCGCCATGCCCTGCGCGCCCGCCTGGCCGAGATGGGACATTCGCTCGACGAGTTTGAGCTGGATAAAGCCTTTGCCCGATTCAAGGAGCTGGCCGACCGCAAAAAGGTGATCACCGACCTGGATCTGGAGGCGGTCATCGCCGACGAGTTCTATCGGCCGCGGGATGTCTATTACCTGGAAGGCCTGCAGGTCACCTGCGGCACGATGGGGATGCCCACCGCCACTGCCCGCTTGAAGGGACCGGATGGAAAGGTCCATACACACGCTGCCATGGGATCAGGTCCTGTCGACGCCGCGTATAAGGCGATTGATGCCATCGTCAAAACAAAAAACACGCTGCTCGAATTCAATGTGCATGCCATCACCGAAGGCATCGATGCGCTCGGGGAGGTGACCGTCCGTATCCGCGGCGAGAACGGCCTGCAGACCATGGATGCGCAAAGGGAAGTGCTCTACCAGCGCGTTTTTGGCGGTCACGGCGCGGATACCGACATCATTGTCGCCAGTGCAAAAGCCTATCTCAATGCGCTCAACAAATTGATCATTGCCCAGACGGAAGGTCTGGAGCCCGTGCATGAAAATCACACGCACGGGGTCATGCTTGGATAAAAGGAGAATACATCATGAATACGCCAAACGAAGAAACCAATGCTGTTGAGAATACTGCCTATAACCCGTTCCCGGAGCCGCAGACCATCCCCTCCGGTTGGGATTTGAGCGGGCTGTTTTCCGGTCCGCAGATCGAAGTGCTTGTCGATGAGGAAGAAGCGGAAAGCTGAGAAAGGAAACAGGTAAACACGTAGACAGGCAGACCGAATCATTCCCTGTTTACTGTGTACAGGTTTACTGATATGCCTCCTGCCTATACCATGCCAAAGACTCTTTTTCAAAAAATCTGGGACTCGCACGTTGTTGCAGAACAACCCGATTCTCCAGCCGTCCTTTATATTGACCTCCACCTCGTCCATGAGGTGACTTCGCCGCAGGCCTTCACCGGTCTGCGCCAGCGTGGACTCAAGGTACGCCGCCCCGACAGGACGCTTGCCACGATGGACCATTCGATCCCAACGACGCCTCTTCGTGTCCCGATCGCGGATGCGCTGGCCGCGGCGCAGATCAAGCAGATGGAAGTCAACGCTGCCGAGTTTGGGATCACCCTGCACGGCATGGACAGCCCGCACCGCGGTATCGTCCATGTGATTGGCCCGGAGCTCGGACGGACCCAGCCAGGCATGACCATCGTC
>JBLNAU010000291.1:0-4244 GCA_050259515.1 Syntrophothermus sp. | reverse complement strand
GTGCTGGCAACCCTCCTGGGACGTCCTGTAAAAATGGCGCCCGATACCGTTGGATCTGAAGTGGAAGCCATGGCGCGCGACCTCCAGCCCGGCGAAGTGCTCATGCTGGAGAACACCCGTTTCCACAAGGGCGAAGAGAAGAACGATCCTGAGCTGTCCAAGCAGATGGCAGCACTGGCTGATGTGTACGTCGATGACGCGTTTGGGTCGGCGCACCGTGCGCATGCCTCCACGGAGGGCATCACTCATTACCTGCCCGCTGTCTCCGGCTTCCTGATGGAACAGGAGCTTGAATATCTGGGACGCGCGGTGGCGAATCCTGAGCACCCCTACATCGCCATTTTGGGCGGTGCAAAGATCAGCGACAAAATCCTGGTCGTCGAAACCCTTCTGTCCAGGGCGGATAAGCTGATCATTGGCGGCGGGATGGCGAACACCTTCCTGGCTGCCAAGGGTCTCAACATGCAGGACAGCCTGGTGGAAGAGGCTTCCATCGAAACAGCCAAATCCATCCTGGCGAAATCGGGCGATAAGATCATCCTGCCCGTGGACGCGGTCATTGCCGACAAGTTCGATGCCGAAGCCAATACCCAGACCGTTGACGTGGACAAAATCCCCGCCGGCTGGCGTATGATGGATGTCGGGCCCAAAACCCTCGACCTGTACAAGCGCGAACTGGAAGGCGCCAAGCTGATCGTCTGGAATGGCCCGGTGGGCGTCTTCGAAATGCCGAAATTCGCCGAAGGGACCTTTGGTCTTGCGAAGCTGCTGGCCGGCGCCGGTGCAACCACCGTGATCGGCGGCGGCGACTCGGCCAGCGCGGTCAAGAAGGCGGGCGTTGCCAAGCAGATGACGCATGTCTCCACCGGCGGCGGAGCCTCCCTCGAATTCCTGGAAGGCAGGGAGCTTCCCGGCGTAGCTGCCCTGAACGACAAATAATTGTCAAGTGATTTGGCAGCCTTCGGACAGAAGACCCCCGAAGGGGTGAGGTCGAAATAGGATACGTTAATTGAACCCCGAAGGGGTGACATCATTTACATGTCATCCTTTCGGGATTTGTATTTCTGATACAATCCTGCCGCTCTACAGGATTGATACCTTCCAAACAAAGAGGAAAATCATGCGTACACCACTGGTTGCTGGAAACTGGAAAATGAACAAGACCGTCGCCGAAGCGCGCGACCTGGTCACTACGATGAGCATGCCCCTGGGCGAAATTGCCGGTGTGGAAAAGGTCGTCTGCCCGCCGTTTATTTCCTTGATGGCGATCGCCAATCTGCTTGAAAGCAGTAGTATTGGCGTAGGCGCACAGAATATGCACTGGGAGGAAAAGGGTGCGTTCACGGGTGAAGTCTCGGCCAATATGATCAAGGAGTTCTGCAGGTACGTCATCATCGGCCACTCGGAGCGGCGCACCTATTTTGGCGAGACAGATGAAACGGTCAACAAAAAAGTGAAAGCGGCTCTCAAAGCCGGCCTGACCCCGATCGTTTGCGTGGGCGAGACCCTGGATCAATATGAAGCCGGGCAGACCGGTGAAGTCGTCCGCCGCCAGATCAAAAATGGCCTGACCGGAATTGGCTCAGCAGATGTCTCGAAGCTCATTGTCGCCTATGAGCCCGTCTGGGCGATTGGGACAGGAAAGGCCTCCAGCGGCGAGAACGCCAATGATGTCCATCAAAAGGTCATTCGTCCCGCGCTGAGCGATTTGTTTGGCGATGAAGGCGCAGAGTCGATCCGCATCCTGTATGGTGGCTCCGTGACGGCGGCCAATGTATCCGAGTTCTTCACCTATCCGGATATCGATGGGGCGCTGGTGGGTGGTGCAAGCCTTAAGCCCGATGAGTTTGTAGCGATTACCAAGGCAATCTCCGGAAGATAGACTGTCGAGGATGGACGGCAGATCATGGTCAAGGGTCCACCGTCCATCATCCAAACCATGACTCCCCTGTACGGTCTGCTCTGGTTTGCTGTAATGCTCGCGCCGCTGATCCTGCTTCAGCGGCTTTTGCATCGCGAGATCCAGGCGGTGCTGCTGATCCTGACCCGGGATGCCAACATCACGATGGGGGTTTTTTCGATCATCTTTCTTCCGGGTGTGTTTCTTCACGAGCTGAGCCATTTTGTAATGGCCAAGATCCTGAGGGTCCCGACGGGGGGCTTTTCCATTTTTCCGCGCTCTCTGCCCGACGGACGGCTCCAACTAGGATACGTGGAAACCGCCCGATCGGACATCGTGCGCGATTCCCTGATCGGTGCCGCGCCGCTGATCGCCGGGACGGTCTTTGTGGCATTCGTAGCGATCAAGCAATTCGATATGCGCCTGCTGTGGGATGTGCTGCGCAATGGACAGTTCAACCTGTTCTGGATGGGCTTGCGTGCTCTGCCGAATGTGGGTGATTTTTACCTGTGGTTCTATCTGATCTTCGCGGTCAGCAGCACCATGATGCCCTCCGAGTCTGACCGCCATGCCTGGCTGGACCTGCTGGTGTCGGTCGGCATATTGATTGTGATCATCCTTTTGTTCGGCGCCGGACCATGGATGTTGAGCAATCTTGGCCCCTATGTGAGCAATTTCTTTGGTTTCGTTGCCGCCATTTTTGGGTTAAGTAATTTTGTGCATATATTGTTAATTCTTCCCGCTGCGCTGGTCCATAAATTGCTGGCCCGCCTCACCGGTGTGGACGTCCAATAAGGCAGTTCCCTACCCCTGTCGGTAAATCCCCCATAGAAAAGCCTTTCCCTACTTGCTACAATGTTTTGCACACGGCTGGTTTTGAAAAAAACAATCTGTGTGTTCGTAACATGTTGTGACGTGAATTACTGTCCCCAAGGAACAAGGATATTGGCTTTCGATTTCAACTGGAGGATTAACAAATGAAGAATGAAAATAGGAAAGATACTTTAAGCACCTGGCTGAAGGATGCTTATGCCATGGAACAGGGGATCGTCGAAATCCTGGAGAAGCAGATCAGTCAGTTTGAGGATATGCCGGAGGCCCAGATGAAGATCCGTGAGCATCTGGAGCTTACCAAAAGCCAGGCGGACCGGGTCCGTGACTGTGTGGAGAGGCTGGGCGACGATGTGTCTCACGTCAAGTCTGGGATGGCAAATGTGCTCGGCACCGTACAGGGAGTTTCCACTGCTATGGCCAATGACAAGATGGTCAAGAATACCATGGGTAACTATGCGATCGAGCATTTTGAGATCGCCTCCTACAGGGTCCTTGTGACCGCCGCCCGTGAAATGGGCCAGGAGAACATTGCCATGGTTTGTGAAGAGATCATCAGAGAGGAACAGGAAATGGCCCGCTGGCTGGAACAGGCGCTTCCGCTGGTCACCCGGGAGCACATGCGGATGGTCGTTCGCGATTAACCCGGCTCTTTCAGCAAACCTACTCTGAAGTAAAAACTTCCGAACAGCCAAGCTATGCTGGCTGTTCGGAAGTTTTATTGATTCCGCTCCTTCTGCCGGTCAGGCCGCCAGATCAGGCTTTCCTTCCATAACTCTGCCAGTTCGACGCGCCAGGGAGTGAACCGCAGCAGACCAAAATATCTGTGTTCGATCGAGCCATAATGGGGTGTGGGGTCGAATCCCATGGGTGGGGGAAGAGTCTTATGCAGTTCCCAGATGCGCAGTTTTTCCTGCCTGCCCGTAACCCATTCAGCAGTACATTCCACGTAGACCGGCTTCAGGGGCTCACTGATGTAGGCGATCGAAACATGTGGATTGTTTGCCAGGTGCTTTGACTTGTGCGACTCAGGCCAGGTGATCACCCATCCGGTTGGGCCATCCCAGACAAGATGCATCACTCGTGAGCGTGGCCTTCCCTTGGGATCCACAGTGGCAACGTTGCAGTACACGGCCTTTTGAGCGCGGGCCATGAACTCTGCCTGGATATCTTCGAATCGCGGGACTTCCATTCCCTGACTTTCCGGTTATACCTTTAAAGGCGGACCGACTAATTCCATGCCATGGACCCGCCATAACTCAGGATTCTGTGGCGGCATGGCGTTGGCTTTGGTCACTTCGCGGAAAAAGGACTCCATATTCCCGGCAGGTAGAAAAGAGATCAGAATTTTGCCACGTCCTCCGCCCGTGAACGCCCAGACGTGAGGGACCTTGCGCGGGGCGAGCAGAGAGTCGCCTGGTTTCAATACACATCTTTCCTGTCCCACCTCCATGATAAATTCCCCCTCCACTGCATAGAACCATTCCTCCTGGTCATAATGCAAATGCCGGGC
>JBLNAU010000290.1:0-3761 GCA_050259515.1 Syntrophothermus sp. | reverse complement strand
TATCACAAGTGCGATCAGCATGACCTGGTGTGCCCCGGCCCGCCGTACAAATCGATCTGCATAGATCATAAAAGGGATTTCCATCACAGCGCTCAGGATTCCTGCCACGGCGATCAGCTGTTTGGATGCCCCCAGCTCGCTGAGAAAAACATTTTCGAATTGCAGGACTCCATTGTTGAGAAACCCGATCAGGATGATCGCCAGGGAAAATCCCAGCAGCGTCCGGTCAAGCATCACGTGCCGCACTGCAGTCCGTACACTGGGTTTGGAAAGCCCGATACCGGTTCGAGCTACGAAATAATCGGACCGGATGAACATGACCAGCCCGGCGCTCAAAGTCCACATGATCGCAACGCCGGTAAATCCGGCCAGGTAACCAAACCGCTCGATCAGCCAGCCCGCCGAAAGCACGATCAGGATCCATCCCACAGATGACCACAGTCGCACGCTTCCATAGCCTGTCCCGTTGTCCTCCGCAACTCGCACCGCCATTGCATCGGAGGTCGGCATGATCGACGATGTGACGATCGTATGGAAAAAGATGATGACCAGAATGGCCAGATAAATTGTTTGATGGCCGATTAGAAAATAACCCATCGCACCCAGCACCAGGCAGAGTTGCAGGATCATGCGTGCCTGCGAAAGCTTCTTGACCTCTGTCACTACGATCGGTGACACCACCAGTCCCACCAGGGCGCTCAGGGAGGTGATGCTCCCGATCTGTGTGCCGCTCAGGCCAATGCTTACGTAGAACAGGTTGATGAATGGCAGGATAAATCCCCATCCACCCATGAAGGCAAAATAGTAGGCCCGCCCGAAAAGCAGGTCTTTGGGAGGTAACTTGATGGACATGATATTTACTGCGGGCAAAAAGTATAACACCCGTTCGACCGGCAAGTTCATGGATCGCGCATGATAAATATCCTCTATAATTCATATCGGAGAGAATCTATGAATGAACTTACGCCCCGTCATTTGACCATCGCCGATCCGTTCTGGACGCCGCGTATGGCTGTCAACGCAAAAAAAGCCATTTTCCATCAATGGGGACAGCTCGAGGCCACGGGCTGCATTGATAATTTCCGCATTGCCGCGCGGAAAATGGATGGATTCCGCGAAGGCTGGTTCTTTGCCGATTCGGATGCCTATAAATGGCTGGACGCCGCATCCCGGATCCATGCGGTTCAACCGGATCTGGCCCTTGCATCCCTTATGGAAGATTTGATCGCACTCCTGGGCCTCGCTCAAATGCCGGACGGCTATCTCTTTACTTATAACCAGATTCATTTCCCGGGCCAGCGCTGGGTCAATCTACAGGTGGAGCATGAGCTATACTGCCATGGTCACCTCATCGAGGCGGGGGTTTCCCATTTTGAATCAACCGGCCGCCGCGATCTTCTGGATATTTGCATCAGGGCTGCCGACCTTCTGGTCCGTGATTTTCTCGAGGCAGAAAACGATAAAACCTGCGGGCATGAAGAAATCGAGCTGGCGCTGGTGCGTTTATATCGCGTAACGGGTCAGGAGGATTATCTCGAACTGGCGCGCCGGTTCGTCGAGCGGCGCGGCCGTATTCCGCTTTATCCCTTCCATATGCTTCGCCAA
Source organism: Syntrophothermus sp. (assembly GCA_050259515.1). Classification (GTDB taxonomy): domain Bacteria; phylum Chloroflexota; class Anaerolineae; order Anaerolineales; family Villigracilaceae; genus Defluviilinea. The sequence goes on along the minus strand of JBLNAU010000290.1, from coordinate 2,156 downwards.
TTTACCAGCTTCAACAAGCGCAAAGCTTATGTTGAAGATCGGCGAGAGGCTTACCTTGCTGAACATCCCGAGCACGCCTCCTTCCAATTACCCGGCGACAACTACACTCCCAAACCGCGCTTCAGCCGGGCTCGCTGGTATGTCAACACTTTAAGAGGCTTTTACGCCCAGCAGCATCTCCCGATCCGGGAGCAGACCGTGCCCGTGGGACACAGTGTCCGATGGGGATACCTGGAGACAGCGATCGCCATGCTTTTGAGGGCAAAACCGGACGAGGTTCTTTTGCATACCTTGCAGCAATCCTGGGACAATATGGTCACGTACCGCATGTACATTACCGGTGGCCTCGGCGCGGTGCCGGGATTGGAAGGCTTTGGCAGTGACTTCGAGCTTGACCCGCAATATGCCTATGCTGAAACCTGCGCCTCGATCGCCAGCCTGCTCTGGAATTGGGAGATGGCGCTCCTCACCCGCGATGCTCGCTACAGCGATCTGTTCGAGTGGCAGCTTTACAACGCGACCAACGTTGGCATGGGAGAGAACGGGGATACCTATCTTTACAACAACCCGCTGGAAGTGCATCATGGGGTGACACGGCAGGGATGGTACGTCGTTCCCTGCTGCCCATCCAACCTCTCGCGCACGTTCGCCAGTCTGGGAAAATATGTTTATTCGTTTGAAGACAATAATCTTTGGATCCACCAGTATATCAACAGCGAGACAACGGTGGATGTAGGTGCTTCCGTTAAGCTTCGCGTGGAGTCAGAACTGCCGTGGGGTGGGGGAGTGAGGATCCATATCAGGCCCGAGAAGGAAAAAGAGTTCACCGTTCATCTTCGCATGCCGTCCTGGATTGATTCAGCAGATGCATCTGAAACAGCCTCGGGGTATGACCCGCGCCGGGCACACTTTGAGCCTGTCTGCCGGGTCTGGTCTCCGGAAAGCGACCCGCTTGAATACAGGTTCGATATGTCGATCAAAACCCGTCGCGCTCATCCGAAAGTCAAGGGACATGCAAATAAGGTCGCTGTGACACGCGGTCCGTTGGTCTATTGCCTTGAGAGCGTGGATAACCCGGGTGTTGATATTTTCACCGCCCAGCTTGACCCCGGTTCCCTGCAAGATGAATTTGTCCCTGGCCTGCTGGGTGGATGTGTTGTCATTCACGCCAAAACGGTGACCGGTCAGCCGCTAAAGTTCATTCCTTATTTCTTGTGGGCCAACCGCGGCGAGTCGCAAATGACGATCTGGGTGAACTGCTGGTAAAAAATATACAAGTTGGCTACCAAGTCCCTATATACTTGTTTACCTGTCTACTTGTATGCTTCCTACGCCTTCAACGCCTGATCGAGATCCCAGAGAATATCTTCGATATCCTCCAGCCCGATCGACAGGCGGATAAAGTCAGGACCCACACCTGCAGCCCGCTGCTCTTCATCAGAGAGCTGTGAATGTGTGGTACTGGCAGGATGGATCGCCATGGATTTTACATCGCCCAGGTTTGCCACATGACTGAAAAGCTGCAGGTGATCGATGAAACGCGCACCTGCCTCCCTGCCACCTTTTACCCCAAAACCCATCATCGCTCCAGGGCCTTTGGGGAGGTATCTCTTCGCTCTTTCATGATCGGGATGGTTTGGAAGCCCGGAATACGTAACCCACTCCACCCTTGGGTGGCTATCGAGAAACTCAGCAGCTTGTTGGGCATTTTTACAGTGTTGGTCCATGCGCAGTGAAAGTGTCTCAAGCCCCTGCAGGAACCACCAGGATGCGATCGGCTGCTGGCAGGCACCGAAATCCCGCAGGATGCCGGCGCGGGCTTTTGAGATAAAAGCCGCCGGGCCAAAGTCCTCCGCATAGATTACATTGTGATAAGCCGGGTCTGGTTCTGTAAAATTCCGGAATCTCCCACTGTTGTTCCAATCGAATTTACCACTATCAACGATCACTCCCCCGATGGAGGTGCCGTGTCCCCCAATGAATTTTGTCGTCGAGTGCGTGACAATATGCGCGCCCCATTCAAAGGGACAACACAAGTAGGGCGTGGCGAAGGTATTGTCGATCATCAGCGGAATGCCATATTCCCCGGCGATCGCAGTAACTTCCTCAAACGGAAAAACATTCACAAAGGGATTACTGAGCGTCTCTCCGTAAAT
>JBLNAU010000289.1:0-5408 GCA_050259515.1 Syntrophothermus sp. | reverse complement strand
GTACTCGATCTCACCCCCCATGTCGAAGGTCCATAGCGGAAGATAAGCGCCGCGCGGCGGATCCATTTGTTTTTCAAGGCTGATCCTGTTTGCCTGGATCCAGTCACTCAACATGCTGGCTGCACGATCCCGGTCAAAAGCATGAGGGATGATCCCATCGGGCGCCAGGATCTGTTCTTCGGGATTCCAGTGGATCACTTGCGGTGAGCCGCAATAGACACAGGTGTAGGAGATCTGACCGGGCGGTAGAATAAATTCGCAGCCGCATCCTTCGCAGTGAAAGACCTGCTGCTCGAGCGGACGGCCATGTCCGCGGGCGGTAGCCATGGCGATGAGAAAATCCTTCTCTTCGGCCGTGCCCGGCTGGGTAGTAAACTTTTGATTGCGAGTACAGTACTCGCAGACGAGGGACTGGCCATCCGGGGCAAAGCTCATCCGTCCGCCGCACCTGGGACACATAAAGCGCTCTGCATTGGCAGATCGCAAGGCTGCAGGCGCGGAAGGCAGGTGATCGGGATCGATCAACTCGCCGGCTTTAAGTTTCCCCTGCAGGAGGGCGAGTGACCGGCGGGCACGGGCGTGCTGCAAATCGTGGGCCAGGCAGTTCTCCAGCGCCTTACGTTTCTCGGCCGGATCCTCGATGACCTCGCTCATCCAAAACCAGGCTTCGGCCAGGACGTCGTGGTCGCTGCTCATGTAGAGGGCGCGGTCCAGGTAGCGGCGGGCACTTTCAGGGTTGCCCGATTTTGCATCGATGATGCCGGATTTTAAGAGCTGCTGGCCGTAGTCGTCGATCATGGTGGGTCTCGTTTTGTGGTGAGAGCAACTGCTGTCACCTACGGGGTTCATTTTTTTCTTACAATGGCATCGGTCATTTTTGCCACCCGGGCCATTTCCTTCACATCGTGCACGCGGATGATATCTGCGCCGCGGGTAATGCCGACCGCAACGGTAGCCGCGGTGCCTTCGACCCTCTGGTCAGGAGGCAGGTCGAGGGTAAAGCCAATGAACGATTTGCGGGACGGCCCCAAAAGCACCGGATATCCCAGCGAGCGGACTTCATGGAGGCGGTTGATCAGCTCGAGGTTGTGCTCACGGGTCTTTCCGAAGCCGACGCCCGGATCGAGAATGATGTGCGTTTCCTCCACCCCGGCCTTTCGTGCCAGGTCCACACTGGTGAGGAGCTCGCGCTTGACGTCTTCTATCAAATTCTTATACGTGAAACCGAGGTAGGCGTTGCCCAGCTGCTGGCGAACCTCCACGCTGGCGGGGTTGCTGCGGTTGTGCATCAAAATGACCGGGACGCGAAACGAGGCGGCCACGGATGCAAGGCCGGGGTCCGCTCGAAGCGCCCACACATCGTTGAGGATACGTGCGCCCGCTTTAAAAGCCTCTTCCGCCACCCTGGCTTTATAGGTATCGATCGAAATTAAAGCGTCTGGAAATTCCTTCGAAATCGCCTGGATGACGGGAATGACCCGCTCCAATTCATCCTCTGCGCTGACCGGTTGAGAGCCGGGTCGGGTGGATTCGCCGCCCACGTCCAAAATGTCCGCCCCGTCGGCAAGGAATTGCCTGGCCTGCTGCACGGCTGCCTGCAGGGCATCCCCCCTCGCCAGGATGCCATCCCCGGAAAATGAATCAGGAGTAACGTTGAGGATTCCCATCACATAGGTGCGGGATCCCCAGGTGAGAACATGGCTGCCGATCTGGAGCGATGTGGATTGTAGGTTCGACACGCTTCGTCTGTGCGGGATCCAGCTAGGGGATCTGATCGAGCGGGCGGGCGAGCCAGGCTTCCGCTTCGTTGATATCGGTGAAGATCTTCATGGCGGAGGCGGTCCCGGCCAGGGCCAGGGAACCGACTTCACGGACCTGGTTTGCGACATGCTCATCGGCAACGACAACCGCCACACGGATATTTCGCGCCGAGGGATCGCTGTTCGCCTCCACGGCCATGCGGATCGCCTTTTCGGGAATTTCCTTGACTGCCCGCAGGTCATAGAGATTGCGTGTGCGCCGGTCCGCGCTCATGAGATGCTCGAGGGCAAATTCACGCCAGTCGCTAAGGGTTGCATCCGAGAGATCGGTAAAGGTTAACGTCATGCCACCGTCCCCGCGGCGTACCACGGATAATCCAACGCCGGGTTTGGGGGTCCAGTTCAATGGTTTAATCTCGGTCATCGTTCGCCTCCATCTATTATGACGCGATTATACCCTCTGCTTAACTTTGTTATTGAATGGAAGGCGTGCCCATGAAGTTACGCGGCAGCCGAGTTACTGTACCTGGATGATTCCCTCCAGGTTGCAGGAGGCGGTCATTTCGCGGACGCTTTTTTTCAGGATGGGATGAATTAACTCGGGAGCGATGTCGAGCAGAGGCAGCAGCACAAACCCGCGCTCGTGCAGGCGCGGATGCGGGAGCGTCAGAATGGGCGTCTGGAGCACCAGATGATCATAAAAGAGCATATCGATATCGATCAAACGCGGTCCGTTCAGAAACGAGACCTCGCGGCCGAGGGCGATCTCGAGCCGCTTGATATGCTTGAGCAGCGGCTCAGGCTGAAGATAGGTATCCACCTTTACCACCTGGTTGTAAAACTTTGGCTGGTCTTCGTATCCCCAGGGCGGCGTTTCGTAGATATGTGATTTTGCCTTCACCTCCATTTGAGGCGGCAGGGAGGCAACTGCCTGATGCAGGTTTTCCTGTCGGTCCCCCAGGTTCGAGCCCAGCGCGAGGTAAACAATATGATTTTCCATATTCATTGAGGAAGGGCATGCTCGTCGTAGTGTTCGACCACATCCTGTGCGAGCCAGCTTTCAATATCCCGGTTTTGGAAGGCGTTATCAGGCAGGTTGGCAATGAGGTCGATCAGCGCCAGCCGCACACGATCATAATGATCGAAAAGAACTTTATCAGACCAGGAGGAATATTTCTTGACCAGCTCCCGGTTGAACGGATCGGTATCGGGTTCCGTCCAGGTGAAGGCGGGATTATCCATCGTACCCTTGATTGCATCCATCCCCGCCTCCCACCAGCCGAGGATGTGAGCGAGGAGGTCGTGGAAACTTTCATACCCCTGTTTTGAAAGGAATTCCTGTTTCCTTTCCTCTTTTAAAAGCTCAAAGCTGCTCCCATACTCCGCCCACTCATTTTGAAGCATATCCATCAGCAGGAAGCGACTTGGGCTGATCAAATGTTCGCGGGCGTGGAGGAGGACGACTCCGTTCAGCCAGGCACCGACGCGGCGATTTTCGAAAAACGCTTCCGCCATGGACTTGAGATCCGCTGCGGTTTTCCGGCGGGTTTCCTCAAAATGGTTCATGAACCGGGTCTCATCCCACGGCTGGAACCTGGCGACTGCTTCAGCGTTGAACACATCGAAGTCATACTTTTTCCGCTCGTATTCGCGTCCTTCGGCAATTGCTGAGACGATCGTCATGCCTTCCTGCCACCAGGCCAGGATGTGGGCAAGCAGGTCACGCAGGGACGCGTATCCCATTTGATGGACCCGCTTGGTTCGTTCCTCCTCGGGCAGGCGGTAAAACCGTTCCACATACGTACCCCATTCATGTTCCAGGTAGTCGAGCGTGCGTTGCTTGGTGACTGGCATTGGCATCTCCCACGAAATACGTTGGGCGGCGTGCTATACTCATACCCAATTAAATTGTACTCCAATGACAAACGCTGTAACCATTCTTAATTATTCTCCGGAACACCGCAGGATTTTGACGATTACCGGCTGGGCGGATACCAACAGGCCGCGTTGCTATGAGGATAAAATGGACGGAGCGACCTATCAGAAATTCCTTTAGAGGTATTCAGGGACATGGCTGGCTCGATAAAACCCACGCGTGCCGATCTGCTTGCGGCGAAAGATAAAACGGTTCGGGATGTGATCGCACCCGGTTTGCGAATATTATTCTGCGGCATCAATCCCGGCCTGTACTCGGGCGCAACCGGACATCACTTTGCCCGGCCGGGAAACCGGTTTTGGCCTACATTACATCAGGCCGGTTTCACGCCGCGTCTGCTGCATCCCAGCGAGGAACGCGAACTGTTAAGCCTGGGGCTTGGCATTACCAACCTGGTTCCCAGGACGACTGCCACAGCAGATGAGCTGACTGCCGATGAGCTGCTGGCAGGGCGTAAACGGCTGGCGGCCAAGGTCAGGCGCTACCAGCCACGAACTGTAGCAGTGCTGGGGATTGGTGCCTACCGGATGGCGTTCCAGCAGCCCAGAGCTATCCTAGGACCTCAGGAGGAATCTCTGGCAAATGCCACCCTGTGGGTCCTTCCCAACCCAAGCGGATTGAATGCTCACTATCAGTTAATGGATTTAGTGGACCAGTTCAGGATATTAAGAGAGGCAGTATAAATTTTATGGGTATTCAAAACGAGTCCCCCCATTTCGAAGATCATTTTTCCAAACAATCCCAGCTCTACGCCCAACACAGACCCCAATACCCCGATGAAATCTATGCCTATCTGGCCTCCCTTGTGCCTGCACATTCGCTTGCCTGGGATTGCGGTACCGGTAATGGGCAGGCTGCCATCGGACTGGCAAAATATTTCGACCACGTGTATGCCACCGACGCCAGTGCGGAGCAGATCTCGCGGGCCCGTGCGCATGGCAACGTGGAATATCACGTGGCGCCTGCGGAACAGGTCGCGCTGCAGGATGGCAGCGTGGATCTGGTCACCGTTGCGGTTGCCATTCACTGGTTCGACCTGGATGAATTCTACGCCGAGGTCAGACGTGTCCTCAGGCCGGGCGGCATCCTTGCAGCGTGGACCTACAGTTTTACGGAAATCTCCCCTGAGATCGATCCTCTGATCCATCATTATTATTACAACACATTGAATGGATACTGGCCGGAGCGCATCCATTACCTGGAGGAGAAATATGAGACCCTTCCCTTTCCATTCGACGAGATCGTCTCTCCTGCTTTTGCCATGGAAAAACATCTAACTTTGGCTCAATATGCCGGCTTCCTCGATAGCTGGTCGGCCACCCAGAGATACAGGGAACAAAAGGGCCACCATCCCTTGAATCTTATCTGGGATCAGCTTACGGCCGCCTGGGGAAATGAAAATGAATCACGCCTGGTCCGCTGGCCGTTGTACTTTCGGATCGGGCGAAAGAGTTAATTCTCTACTATCGTTATCCAAAACCAAGGAGGCGTCTATGGATCGGATCATGCAGATGGCCATTGACGAGGCAAGAGCCGCCAGGGAGGCAGGAGATTTTCCCTACGGCGCGGTGCTGGTCCGTGGGGGAGGGATCATTGCGAGGGGTAGAAATCGAATGAACACCCGGAACGATCCGACCAGCCACGCCGAGATCGACGTGCTGCGCCTGGCTGGTCTGCAAGTGACCTATGCCGATACTTTGATGTATGCCAGC
>JBLNAU010000288.1:0-3904 GCA_050259515.1 Syntrophothermus sp. | reverse complement strand
AACCTGATCGAGCCGCTGATGTCGGGCATCTATGCCGGCGATGGGGATTTGCTCAGTCTTGCTTCCACCTTCCCCTACCTGCGCGATCTGGAACTTAAGTATGGCAGTCTTGCTCGTGGCGCCCTGCAAATGAGAAAACAATCCAATGGCAAGGCAGTCCAAGGCTCGCGCTCGGCCTTTCTCACACCTACGACAGGTCTCGCTGAAATCGTCGAAGCGCTGGTCACTTTCCTGCGATCGAATAAGGTAGATCTACGACTCAACACACAAGTTTTATCCATCGCTCACCTGACAACCGGAGCCTGGGACCTGACCCTTAATAACGGCTCCCTGCAAGCTGACGCCATTATCCTTGCCACGCCTGCCTATGTAAGCGGACAATTGGTCGCATCGCTCGACCCCGGGCTTGCTTCCGATTTGCAAAAAATTCCCTACGCCTCCACCGCCACCGTGACCCTCGCCTACCGGCAGGCGGACCTGCCCCGTCCATTGGATGGCTATGGTTACGTCATCCCGCGTCGTGAGGGACGACGCGCCCTGGCCTGTACCTGGACTTCCACCAAGTTCCCGCATCGAGCACCGGAAGGCTATGCCCTTATCCGGGTCTTCGTTGGCCGCGCCGGGCAGGATATCCCCTGGAATGAAAATGATCTGCTCGAGCTGGCAAAGGAGGAATTGACTCTGACGCTGGGGATCACTGCCGAGCCGCTCCTGTCCCGCATCTTTATGTGGGACAAAGCCATGCCGCAGTACAACCTTGGACATCCTGAGATCCTCAAACGGATCGATGCTGCCCTGGAAAACCATCCCAGCCTTGCACTGGCAGGGAATGGCTATCGCGGCATTGGTATTCCGGATTGCATCCATTCAGGTGAGTTTGCCGTAAATAAGATACTAGAGAATAAACAAGTAGAGAACAGTTCTGTTCCTGCGCCCACTCCTCTCTAATCACTACTCTCTTTTCACGAGGATATGATGAACATCAACAAATCCATTTCCCTTTTTCAAGAAGCGCAGACATTATTTCCAGGCGGCGTAAATTCGCCGGTACGGGCCTTCCGGGCTGTCGGCGGGCAGCCGCTCTTCATCGATCATGGCGAAGGACCCTATCTCTATGATGTGGATGGCAATCGCTTTATCGACTACGTTCTGTCCTGGGGCCCGTTGATCACGGGGCATGCCCATCCCAAGGTGGTGAAAGCGATCAAGGAGGCGGCAGTTCAGGGTACATCCTATGGCGCGCCCAGTCCATTGGAGATCGAGCTGGCCAAACGGATCATGGATTTCATGCCCAATATCGAGATGATCCGCTTCGTCAACTCGGGGACCGAGGCGACCATGTCTGCTTTGCGGCTGGCACGTGCCTATACCAAACGCGACAAGATCATCAAGTTCGATGGCTGCTATCATGGCCATGCCGATATGCTGCTCGTTCAGGCAGGCTCCGGGGTGGTGACTCTTGGGTTGCCCGATTCTCCGGGCGTGCCTGCCACAACTGCCGCAAATACGCTGGTTGCCAATTTCAACGATCTCAACTCGGTCGAAGCATTGTTTAAAAAATATCCGGACCAGATTGCAGGCATCATTGTCGAGCCAGTGGCAGGCAATATGGGCGTGGTCCCACCCCAGCGGGGGTTTTTGGAAGGGCTGAGAAGGATCACCGAGCGCGAAGGTGCCGTCCTGATCTTCGATGAAGTGATGACCGGTTTCCGCGTCCACAAGGGCGGCGCACAGGCCCTTTACGGAATCAAACCGGACCTGACCACGCTGGGCAAAGTGATCGGCGGCGGACTGCCTGTCGGCGCGTATGGCGGCAAAAAGGAGATCATGCAGATGGTTGCGCCCTCGGGTCCAATGTACCAGGCCGGGACACTGTCGGGCAATCCACTGGCGATGAGCGCCGGAATGGCTGCCTTGGATCTGATCCGGAGCGACGACTGCTGGGAAGGGATGGAGCAGTCTGCAGGCAGGCTGGAAACGGGAATCTTGTCCGCAGCGAAAGCGGCCGGTGTCCCGATCCAGCAGACGCGGGTCGGCACCATGTTCACCACCTTCTTTAGCGAGACCAGGCCCGTGGACTGGGGCACGGTCAAGGTGGCCGATAAAGCCCGCTTTGGAAAGTTCTTCCAGACGATGCTGGAGAACGGGGTCTATCTGGCCCCCTCGCAGTTTGAGGCGGGATTCCTTTCCATCCTGCACGATGAGGCGATCATCGACGCGACCCTGGAAGCCGCGACCAAAGCATTTCGTTCCCTGTAGTCAAAAGCAGTGGTGATTCGAAGAGGCGCAACTGATTATTTCAGCTGCGCCTCTTTTCTTTAATATATCCTCGGCCTGTATTGGTTCGTAGTATATTCAATTCCTAGGTTTGAACATTCAGGCCGAACGTCGCGATGCGTACGATCCGATTAAGTTCTTGAGGAGCCCTGTAATGAAAAGTATTGTGATCGAAAGACCGAATGACATCGATTTGGTGGAGCGGGATGTCCCGGAGCCGGGGCCACGAGAAGTCATGATCCAGGTCATGGCGAGCGGGATCTGTGGCACGGACCTGCATATTTATCGCGGGGAATATTTGGGCAGCTACCCAGTGATTCCAGGTCATGAATTTTCCGGCGTCGTGGTTGCCGTGGGCAGCCAGGTCGCGCGTTTCAAGACCGGCGACCGGGTGGCGGTGGAACCGAATATCGCCTGTGATAACTGTGTGAACTGCCTGAATAACCGCCAGAATTTTTGTCTGAACTGGCAGGCCATCGGCGTGACGCTTCCGGGTGGCATGGAAGAGTATGTGATCGCCCCTGAAAAAGCCGTCTTCAGCATTGGGAATCTTCCCTTCGAATATGGCGCCTTCATGGAGCCTCTCTCCTGCGTGGTGCACGGGATCGAGCGTGCCCGTATCGGCCTGGCGGATCATGTTGCCATCTTTGGCGCAGGTCCCATTGGCAACCTGATGATCCAGATGGCGCGTTTGCAGGGGGCGGCGCGCCTCACCGTTTTGGAGAGCAACCCGGGCCGGGCCGAGTCAGCGCGTCAGCTGCAGGCTGATATTGTGGTCAATCGCATGGAGGACTTGAAGCCTGATACATACGACATCGTGATCGACGCGACCGGCTCCATCCCTGTAATGAACAGGACGATCGATTACGTGAGAAAAGGAGGAACGGTTTTGTTGTTTGGCGTTCCACCTTCCCGAAAGAACATGGAAGTGGAGGGATTCAAGATCTTTCAAAAGGGACTGACCGTGCTGTCCTCCTTCACCTCGGTGCGGAATTCATTTCAAGCGGTGGACCTGCTGCAGTCTGGCCAGATCAGGGTGGACTCATTGATCTCGCATCGCCTGCCTCTGCAGGAAATGCCTCGTGCGCTGGAGATGATCGAAAGCCGCGACCCGGCCGTCAAGAAAGTGATCCTGCAGCCGGACAGATAGAAATACGATGCGGTCTCCATCCGTTTTACGATACCAGGAATGGAATTAAAATACAGCCATGTTCCAATCCGACCTGTTCAACGCTTCCAAATATCAATCCCTCGAGGATGTGCTTGCTGCGATCCGCGGGATGAACTCGGACCCGCTGGCGAACGCAGGCACGAATATTGTGATCAGCCGGGGAAATCCAAATGCCAGGTTGTTGCTGGTTGGCGAGGCCCCGGGCCCACAGGAAAACATCCAGGGCAAGCCGTTTGTCGGCCCCGCCGGGCAGCTGCTGGACAAGATCCTGCTGGCCGGCGGCTTCGACCCGGAAAAGGATGTGTACATCACCAACTCGGTCTTCCGCATGCCCCCGGGTGAGGATGGAAAGTCGTTCCGCAAGCCGAGCGACGCGGAAGTGGATTATTACCGTCCGTTCGTCTTCGAGATCATTCGCCTGGTCGATCCGCTGGTCATTTTGCTGACGGGAAATGT
>JBLNAU010000287.1:0-8640 GCA_050259515.1 Syntrophothermus sp. | reverse complement strand
TGGCTTTCCCACTGGCCTTATTTTTCTTCCCGGTGCTGGGGGCGCTGTCGGTGGGGCAGTATGATTTCCCGGTGTTGCTGGGCACGTCGCTGCTGGTTTATTCATTACGCAAAAGGAATGTGCCCCTGACCGTTCTTGGCATGGTGCTGCTCACTTTCAAGCCGCATCTCGGCGCACTGATTCTTTTGTCGGCTCTGGGATGGCTCTTCACGAGCGGCAGCAGCTTTGGGCGGCGCGTGATGCGTTCTTCAATCGTTACAGGTGCTCTTCTCTTTCTGCTTGGCTTTATTGCCGATCCGTCCTGGATCCTCAGTTATCCCAAAATGCTGCTGGGGTATCAGAGCGAAGGCAACGTGTCCACCTGCTCGGAGTGCGCGAGCCTGCCGGTCTGGATCTCACGCTGGTTCTTCGACGGGTCACTGACGACCGCTGTCTGGATTGCCATGGTCCTGTGGGCCGGCTTTGTTGTCCTTTATGTTTTCACCCGTTCGTTATGGAAGCCTCACGAGCTGCTGTTGAGCGCGGCTTTGCTGGTCACTTTATTGGTCAGTCCCTATCTGTATAACTATGACTTTCTCATGCTGCTGGTACCCTTCGCGGTTTTGCTTCACAAAAGCAGGCTCCTTGAAAAAGTGATCGTGCTTCTCTGTTATCTGCTTCCCACCTTCGCGCTCATCCTGTATGGGCGCAACGGCAATCTTTCCCTGCTCCTGGTTTCGATCGTTCTCCTGGCCCTGCTCTACGCACGTGCCAAAAATCCTGTCATTGACTTTACTGCCGCCGAGGCATACAATACAAACAATTAAATAGACCAGTCAGCGGCGAAGCCGGTGGGATTCCGGCACTGTCGCGCAACTGTGAATTCGAAGATCGATGTTTGCTGATCGCTCGAAGAAGTCAGGTCGCCCGCCCTGGTCGGTTCTACCACACTCTCGCGGAAGGAGGTGGAGGACGGCCCCATTCGGATTGCCTCTCCAACCTCCCCAGCCCATGCTGGGGATTTTGATTCCAAAACTATCAGGTCATTGTAAGAAATTGATTTGGGCTCACGCCCTCGCATGACCAAACGCAAGACGGAGAAACCATGTTTCGCAAATCTCTATTCATTCCCCTGCTCCTGGCACTGATGACGGCCTGCGCGCCTCAATCTACGCCCGCAACCGCTCCTGCCCTGACACAAATTCCACCCACCGAAGCGCCCGCAACACAAGTGGTGACCGAGGCCCCAACCGCCGCTGCCCTGACCTTCACGGACGGCCTGGGACGTACGGTCACGCTTAATGGACCCGCACAACGCGTTGTTTCGCTCGCGCCTTCCAACACGGAAATCCTGTTCGCCATTGGCGCCGGCTCACAGGTTGTGGGCCGCGATGAGTTCGCAGATTATCCCCCTGAGGCAAAGTCCATCCAGAGCGTTGGCGGCTCGATGGGCGAATATTCCAAGGAAACCATCGTCTCCCTGAAGCCGGATCTTGTCCTTGCGGCTGAGATCAATCCCCCCGAGCTGGTGAAGCAGCTTGAAGATCTGGGACTGACCGTGTATTACTTGAAGAATCCCACCACCCTGGAAGAGATGTATGCCAACCTTGGGATTGTCGGCCAGCTCACCGGGCAGGATGTCACCGGCCTGGTCGACTCGCTCAAAGCCCGGGTCGCTGCCGTGGATGAAAAGATCAAGTCTGTGAGCGACAAGCCGGTTGTTTTTTATGAGATCGATGCCACCGACCCGACCAAGCCCTACACCTATGGTCCCGGCACCTTTGGCGATCTGCTGATCACGCGGGCCGGCGGTACCAACCTTGCCACGGCTGCGGGCATTAAGGATCCGTATCCCCAGGTCAGCCTGGAGCAGGTTGTTGCAACCAACCCGGGAGTGATTGTGCTGGGTGATTCAATGTGGGGCGTGACTGCCGATGCGGTGAAGGCCCGCCCGGGCTGGGAAGGACTCGCCGCGCTGACCCAAAACCGGGTCTACCCGTTTGACGACAACCTGGTCAGCCGGCCGGGTCCCCGCCTGGTGGATGGGCTGGAGCAGCTGGCCAGGCTGCTGCATCCGGAGCTGTACCAGTAGAAAGTAGACAAGGAAACAAGTAGACATGTAATTACGCTCTCGTATTTGTATACGTGTCTACTTGTGTACTTACACACCATGCGCCGCGCTCCGTTTCTTTCCACTGCTCTGATTCTCCTTCTCGCCCTGCTTCTGAGCCTGGCGGTCGGTTCGGTTTTTTTATCTCCGCATGAAATGTGGGATACGCTTCTTGGCCGGGGGACCGAAATTGCCAGCTCCATTCTCTGGAAGATCCGTCTGCCGCGCACGATCCTGATCGCCTTGACAGGCGCGGCGCTGGGGGGAAGCGGTGCCACCTACCAGGGGCTGTTCCGCAACCCACTGGCGGACCCGTTCCTGATCGGGGTCGCTTCCGGCGCGGCGCTGGGCGCTGTGATCGCCATGTCCATCCAGTGGCCCTATACCTTTTGGGGGCTGCTGGCGATTCCCATGGCAGCTTTCCTGGCCGCGTTATTAACCGTATTCATCGTCTATAACCTGGCGCGGGTGGGGCAGGTCGTGCCGACCACCAACCTGATCCTAGCCGGTGTGGCATTTTCCTCGTTTGCCACCGCGCTCACCTCCTTCCTGATGATCCGTTCCACGAATGAAGTCCGGCGGGCGCTGGGATATCTGCTTGGAGGCGCAAGCCAGGCGGGGTGGACGGCCATTCTGGCGATCGCGCCCTATATCCTGATCGGCATCGGGATTATGCTGGTGAGCGGCCATTCGCTGAACCTGCTGCAATTCGGCGATGACCAGGCACAGCAGCTTGGGCTGCATGTGACCCGCTCCAAGCGCATTTTACTGATCGCCTCCTCCCTGGCGACGGCTTCGGCGGTGGCATTCTCAGGGATTATCGGGTTCATTGGGCTGATCGTCCCGCATGTGATGCGGCTGTGGTTCGGGCCCGACTACCGGCGCTTATTGCCCCTGTCCGTCCTGGGTGGCGCGGCCGCGCTGTTGTTGGCGGATATCATCGCCCGCGTGATCCTTGCCCCGCAGGAGATCCCGGTGGGGATCATTACCTCGCTGGCAGGCGCCCCCTTCTTTTTCTGGGTGATGCGCCGCTCCAAGAATCAAGGATTTTGGTAGACATGGAAATCTTAATTCGCGAAATTGGGAAACAGGAATCTCCCCAGACAAGATCGTTCTCGCGCAAATCCCTGGTGACATCGCGGCTCCTGCTTGGCATGGAAGACGAGCAATTGGTTTACACCATTGTCCCTGTTGAGCCGTATGAAAGGGAAGTGCACGCCGAAGATACCGACTATGGCTTCGATGAAGCGGGACCCACGATCTTTTTTGCAGAGGTGGATGGCAACCTGGCCGGGCGAATCAAAATGATGCGCTGGTGGAATCGATTCGGGTATGTCGAGGACCTGGTGGTCAACCCGGAATATCGCGGTCTGGGGATTGGACGCAAACTGCTGGAGCGCGGCATTCAATGGTCTCGTGAAAACAGCTTCCCCGGCGTCATGCTCGAGACGCAGGATGACAATGTCCCTGCCTGTACGCTTTATCATCGCTGCGGCTTTCTCTTAAGCGGTTTCGATCGAAACGTATATAGCGCTATCAATCCGGGTACGAAAGAAACCGCCTTGTACTGGTATTTGATATTTTAGAAAATACCCGAGTAAGCGCCGGTCGTCCGCTTTATTCAACCACTATTCAGGAAAGATATGCTAAAGATCCAAAATCTCTCGGTCTCTTACGGCTCACGCCAGATCCTGCACAGCATCTCGCTCGAGGTGCAGAGCGGTGAAGTGCTGGCGCTGATCGGTCCGAACGGCGCGGGGAAATCCACGTTGATCCGGGCCGCGAGCGGGGTCATCCCTTACGGCGGTCATATCCGCCCCAATGGGGATGACTTTGCCTCCATGAGCCCGGTCCAGCGCGCCCGGTATATAGCGACGGTCCCCCAGGCGGTGTCCCTGCCTCCGGCCTACACCGTCTGGGAGACGGTTCTGCTTGGGCGTACACCGTATCTGGGATTCCTTGGCCAGCCATCCAAGAAGGACGAGGAGATTGCCCACCAGGCTCTTGAGCGCGTGAGCGCCTTTCACTTTGCAGATCGACGGGTGGGCGAGCTGTCGGGCGGGGAGCAGCAGCGTGTCCTGCTGGCACGTGCCTTGTGCCAGTCGACGCCGATCCTTCTCCTCGATGAGCCGACTGCGCATCTGGACTTGCAGTATCAAGTCGGCTTGCTGGAGCTGGTCAGTGAGCTGGCTCATAAGGATCGCCTGGCCGTCCTGGTTGCGCTCCATGACCTTAACCTTGCCGCCCACTATGCGGATCGTATCGCTCTCATGGTGGCAGGCCAGATCAAGGCAGTGGGTGCTGCGAAAGAGGTTTTACAGCCGGGTCTCATTCAAGAAGCCTACTGCCTGCCCGTTCAGGTGGTCAGGCATCCATTTTTGGATGTGCCGCTGGTGCTGCCGGATGCAGGGAAGTAGTTTGGAACTCACTTGAACGCCAGTTCAATATTTAATTTTATCGATCCAGTTCGGTATTTCAGCATGGTGTAATGACCGTCTCAACAGGCTGTCGTAGCAATAGGGTCAGGGGGACAGAACATTAACCAGGAATTAGAGAATCTTTTGCGTATTGTTTCCTGCATCAATCACCCGTGGAATCAGGGGATTTTGTTGTTGGTGCCCCAGTCTCTAAGAATCCCCCAACAATTTGTCAGAACTCCCTGACATACACGCCTCTCTCCTTCGGTTAAATTAGGTCTACAGCTTGACCAAAACCATTCAAACACCATTATTATCACTAGGAGATACCATGGAAACTAAATTTTCTGTTCCCCACACCCAGACTTCTGCTACCAATATGATTAAAGTTTCTGCAGATTCACGAACTTCCGCGGTTGCCGGCGCGATCGCCGGTGTGATCCGTGACCACAAGCATGCTGAGGTACAGGCGATCGGCGCTGGAGCCGTCAACCAGGCCGTCAAGGCCCTTGTACTGGCCACCGGCTACCTGAAGCTGGACGGCATTAATGTTGCCTGCACTCCTGAGTTTGCAGACGTAACCATCGACGACAAGGTAAGGACAGCGATCAAGCTGATTATCGACCCCCAGTAGTCTTTCAAATGTAGAGCTTAATTACCGCCAGGGCGAGATGCGTGCCCTGGCGGTGGTTTGTTTAATATGACTTGAACAGGTCTTGAAATATCTGGTCAACGGGTACGAAATTCCGCGCATAAGATCCCAAAATAAACATCCACCTCATAGGACAGCAGGCGGGCAGCCATGGGGTTTTCCTTCAGCACGCCGGCAAGGATCAGGGAGGGCCACAGGCTGTCGGGCTTGCCGTCCTCCACACGCTTTGGATCGGCAGATAATAAAGCATCGAGATCGTTCGAGCGGATGACTTCCTGCATCCATGAGTCGTACTGTGCCGCGGCGGGGTCGAAGCCGTAGGGGCCATCCGGGTCATGGGCGTGGCCCTGGTCCGCGCTGGCGATGAAGGCGATCCGTTGGGTAGACTCCTTGATCACTTGTCCAATGGCTCGTCCAAACGCATAGTGGGTTTCCAAAGGCAGCAGGCGCATGGGGCTGAGATGGACAAGCCTGGGTTTCCGAGAGAAGAGATGGCCCATGAAATAAAGCGGCACGACCGCACCCCAATCCAGAGGGATAAAGCAATCCGGTCCGCCGCTGGCACCGTAGAGGTAGCGGACGACCGGCACATCCATTTCTTCAGCCCGGTCGGCGATCGCATTGGCCAGGGAAGGGTCCATTTCGAATTCCAGGTTGACCTTATGGTACCAATCCGCCGTGGCGCGTTCTGCAATGGAAACGCTCATTGCGTTCTGGACCCGGAACCCATGCGGGTTGGCGATGACAATGATCTCCGGCTCCATGGCTTGCAGGTGTTCTCCCATCTCAACCATTGCCTCACGAGTCTGTTTGACAATATTCGGGTCGGGGACCGTTTCGGGGATCAAATCGCCCGCATGGGGCGCGATGGACGCATAAATCAGTGTCATGGGAAATCCTTTCTGGGTTTGATTATACGTCGCCCTTAAACGTAAAAGACTCCGAAAACTTCGGAGTCTTTTATCATCAAAAGATGTCTAAATATCGATCTCGCCGATCTGGTCCCCGTTCAGCAGGATCGTGTAATGCCCCTTGGGCAGGCTGCCGAGGTTGAGGCTGGCCTGCTGGGGCGTTGCCAGGGCCATCAGGGTGCAGGGCTTGTCCTTCTCTGCAACACCATAGGCCTTCAGGTTGATCTGGTTCTGTGCATCGGGCCCGCTGGCTTCCACACGCAGCTGGTAACAGGGTGTGGGCGGGAAATAATTGATCTGCACCATCACCTGCTGCGGCTGGGACTCGGCCAGGGACACCGAGGCCGAATCAACCTTGATATCGCCAGCCATCAGGTTACTATCACCGGCCTGGGGGGCATAAGGATTATCGAATTTCAAGGCGAAGGGGGTAGCCTGGGCCTGTGATCCGCAGGCGTTGAGCACCGCGATCAGGATGACAGACAACAAAATAGATTTAAAGGGTTTCATTCTTCTCTCCTTGGTCTCCTGGATAAGACGATGCGGGATTGGAAATGTTCCCTTTCTTTAATATATCCTCCCGGAGGATTGCCTGTGTGAGCAATCCTCCGGGATATTTTTACCGTCAGGGAGTTGCGCGGCCCGGCCCAAGCAGGGGGCAGTGGAAGAAGGTGTCGCCTGCGTCCATGACATTATTCCCGTTCACATCGACCCACCAGCGCCCACCCAGGTAGCCGGGATCGCCGGGGCCGTAATCGGTGACATGGTTTGTCAGCTTCTGGAACGGTCCTTCCATCGGAAGGGTCTCATTCGTGACAAAGGTGTCATAGTACAGTCCCTGGCTGGTGACATAGATGACACCCAGCGCGCCGTCGCCGCGATTGGCCAGTGCCGGGAAGGCTGACATCAGGGCAGCCAGGACAACAACAAGTAATACACTCAATCTGCGTTTCATGGGTTCTCTCCTGTTGGATAAGGTTCAGATGGCATTTCCATCTTGCCTCAGTGTACAGGGCAGAAATTACAAAAGAGTGCAGGAGAGATTATGAAAGTATTACATCCCTTTTGGAGCCTATCTACATGCCGTGACCTGGTAGAGTCTGGTTTTTGGCAGCTGCAGGATCAGCTTGTATGCATCCGGCTGGGTGTTCATTCTGGCATCGTCAAAGCCCCAGCCGGTTTTTCCCACAAAAATATAATGAGCTCCCTGCTGGCAGAGGAGATCCAGGGTTTGCTGCTGGCTGAAATCCGCACTGAACGGCAGATAGACCACGGGACGGCCGGTAAGCGGTGTGATCCACGTTCCTGCGTCTCCACCCGCGTTGCCCTGGTATTGGCCGTTGGGCAGGACATTCATGTTCGTGGAGGAGGTCAGGATGAGCGCGTCACGTGGCAGGTTCTCATCCAGCCAGTGGATCGCTGCCAGGTCATCCCTGCTCGCGATCTGGCAGCAGTCAGAGGGGTAAAAATCATATTGAAAAGCGGCATTGACTGTCACCAGCAGGATCAATAGACCGCCGAAGATCTTGCCTGCTGCCAGTTGTTTGTTTCCAAAAATGATTTTCCTGCCCTCCAGCATATGCTCCAGGCCTGCCACCCCGAAACCTGCAATCAGGGTCAGGGGCAAATATAGAATCATTTGAACATAAGGCCTGTCGAGCAGCGACGTGCTGGCAAAACCTGGAATGATATTGATGAGCGGGACGAACAGACTGGCGAGAAGAAGTAAGATTGAAACAATACAGAACAACACCAGTCCAGGATAGGATCGCAGGGCAAACAAGGATAGAACAAGCACAGACGCGCCGATTACAATGGCTTTTACGCCATAGGCATCAAAGAGCGGACCCAGGAAGCCCTTGTACTGGATAAAAACGATTTCACCGACCAGGATCAAAAAAAATAAACTGAACAGCAGGAACCGCATTTTCCCTCCTGCCCGCTTCCACAGTGCCGTGACCAGCCAGGCGATCGACAGCAACAGATAAACGATCAGGGATCTGCTGTGAAGAAGCACGGAAACCATGCCCCCTGCCAGGAGAAGAACGATCAGCCCCGCGTATTTTCGGCCAGGGAGCATGTTCCTGTATTCAGCGAAGAGATAGACCAGACTCAACACAAAAGGAATGATCGCAAGGCTGGCCAGGGCGGGATATTTTCCCCAGTCCACGGCATGGGCGGGCATATACCAGCCGAACGCAGCCACAACCAGTGCCAGGAATGCTGCCAGGTTGGAATGGGTCCAATGCCTGACGATGAAGAAAATTGAAAAGGGGGACAACGCGAGAATTATCTGGCCCAGGACCAGCATGACATCCGTAATTCCCGCCTGCGTGAGGTCGGTGATCCAGGCGGAAAGGAAATGGAATCCCAGGTGGTAATACCCGGGCAGCGAGCCGGCTGCCGTGCCTGCTTTTCCAAGTCCGGCCAGGATGGCATGAATGTATTGGTAATGTTGGGGCGAGTCGAAATATAGGGGAACAATGGCCTTGAAAACATAAGCCAGGCGGAGAAGGAGGAAGAGCCCTGCCAGCAGAGGGAGAAGCGCAGCCGCTTTCCTCGATCCGTTGG
>JBLNAU010000286.1:0-3396 GCA_050259515.1 Syntrophothermus sp. | reverse complement strand
TCACTAAAGCTTGGAGGAGCCTTTCGGCTTCTATTATATTGTCAAGGAGAGGAATCATGAAATTTCTGCTCACTTCCGCGGGCATCAAGAACCCGAGCATCCACAACGCGCTGGTCGGCCTATTGGGCAAACCGATTGCCGAGTCCAGCGCCCTCTGCATTCCCACCGCGATCCTCCCCTTTCCGGGCGGGCCTTCAATGGCTTACCGGTTCATCAGCGGTTCAACCGCCAACCCCATGTGCGAATTGGGTTGGAAGTCGTTGGGCGTGCTGGAACTCACGGCCCTACCCAGCATCAAAGAAGAGTATTGGATCGCTGCTGTCCAGGAGGCTGACGCCCTGCTGGTGAATGGCGGCGATGTCTTGTATCTGTGCCGCTGGATGCGGGACTCTGGACTGGCAGACCTCCTTCCATCGCTGCGCGAGACTGTCTATGTGGGGGTGAGCGCCGGCAGTATGGTGACGGCCCCTATTTTCGGAGAGACGTACGACGACCCGAATACGCCCTTCGTCATCGCTAAAGGGCTGGGACTGGTTGACTTTGCGCTGCTTCCGCACGTAGATCACAAGGATCACCCGGAAAGTTCCATGGCCAAAGTAGAAAGAATGGCCGCCGAAGTACCCGTGTCGACCTACGCGATCGACGATCAGACCGCCATCAAAGTGGTCGATGGCACCGTTGAAGTTGTCTCCGAAGGCCACTGGAAACGGTTTGCGCGCGAATAGGGAAGCACAGAAAGGAATAAGCCAAAATGCTAACTATTTGTTTTGAAACGACGCCGTTCATCCTTGGCAGCTTCACCATTCTTCGGCTGCCCGAAAGCGCAAGCGCAAAGCTTCCATCGCGTGGGATGGTATTGGTCGAAGGAACAATCAATGGTTTCCCTGCCAAAATCGTCCTTGAACCGGACGGCAAGGGAGGCCACTGGTTTCGGGCTGACTCTAGCCTTCGAGAGGCCGCCAATATCCTTGCAGGCAAGCCGGTAACGGTGGCCGTTGAGCCATCCAAAGCGTGGCCGGAGCCCGAGGTGCCGGCGGATATAAGCCAGGCGCTGTCCTCTGACCCGCAGGCGAACGCTCTATGGGTGCAAATCACACCGATGGCGCGCTGGGACTGGCTGCGCTGGATTCGCGCCACCAATAGCCAGGAAACGCGCAGCCGGCGCATCGAGGTGGCCTTATCGAAGCTCAAGGCCGGCGAACGAAGACCATGCTGCTTCAATCGGAACCTATGCACCGAACCGGAGGTCTCGAAAAATGGTATGCTCATCGATCCAACGCAAGCAGGGAAGTAAAGACGGTTGGTAGATTTATTAGTGAGAAAACAAGGCGGGAGGTTGAAGATGGAAGCAAGTACAACTCCATCTTAAGAGATCGATGCCATCATTCTAGAGCAGAGCGATTGGCGCGGTCAGAAATTAGGTCAGTTGCGCGCGTTGATCCAGCAAGCGGACCCGGCTGTTATCGAAGAAGTGAAGTGGAAAAAGCCCTCCAGGCCGCAGGGAGTCCCCGTTTGGTCTCATGATGGAAACGTCTGCGTCGCCGATATCATCAAGAATGCCGTGCGGCTGACCTTCCCCAAAGGCGCTCAGATGAAGGATCCGCAGAAACTTTTCAATACGAGTTTGGACAGCAAAACGGTTCGCGCCATCGATTTCCATGAAAGTGACCCGATCGATGAGGAAGCACTAAAATTACTCTTTCTTGAGGCTGTAGGGTTGAACACGGCAAAAAAGCAGGCGCGGTAGTGCGAGCGTACGCGTTAACGCGTGAAATAGCGGGTGCGATTAAATGAATTTACGCTTGAAACAAGGTGGAACTTCATTCGATGGTGTCATCCAAGCCCCTGGTGGACCAGAGGAAGATACCAGCGGCGGCTTTGCGTATGGCGGATGGATCAGTCCATTTTCCGACGAGCTTCTTGGAACGGCCCTGAGGAAGCAGATGAACGCACCGTTCGACCTCCTGTTAGGACGCACAACCTTCGAAATTTGGGAGCCGTACTGGCCGAAACATACAGATATATAGCCGGGCGCCAGCACCGCGACCAAGTATGTCGCCTCGAATACCAGGATGTCTAGCGAGTGGAAGCCGTCCGTATTTTTAAACGGCGATATTGCGGAAAAAGTCGCCAAAATCAAGCAGCAGCCAGGGCCGGATTTGCACGTTTGGGGCAGTGGCAACCTCCTTCAGACGCTGATCAAGCATGATGTGGTCGATACATTCTGGCTGATGATCTATCCGGTAACGTTAGGCGCTGGAAAGCGCTTGTTTGCCGGTGGCACGATCTCGGCGGCGTTCAAGGTGACGGAAGGCATCGTCACCCCGAGTGGAGTCATTGTCGTGAATTACGAGCGGGCAGGCGCAATCACAACCGGAAGTTGATGACAGGAAAAGGTGTGCGTCTTATAAGTAATACGCAAATATCATCCCAAGAATCGAGCCATGCACAGCCGCGGGCCATCAAGACCCGGAACCGTTCACGGGGTGGGTGAATCCATATGCCCACGAAACCCAAGCAGTTTACCGGGCCCTACGCCAGCATCTTTCAGGATGCGAGTGTGATTTCGGATTATCAGCACCGTCCGATGTATCCGGCTGAGACATTCGCAGTGTTGCTGCGGCTCATTCAGCCTGCGGATAAACTCAGTTTCGTGCTAGACGCCGGTTGTGGCACTGGCTTTATTGCGCGTCCTTTGGCTGACTATGTGGATCGGATTGACGCGGTCGATATTTCGGCAGGGATGATCGCTATGGCAAAAACTCTCCCCGGCGGTGACCGGCCGAATATTCACTGGATGGTAGCGCCCATTGAAACCGCTCCGCTCTCGGGTCCTTACGCACTGATCGTAGCTGCGGCGAGCATCCCTTGGATGGATTGGGAGCGAACGCTACCCCGCTTTGCAGACCACCTGGCTCCGAAAGCCTGGCTGGCGCTGGTGGAAGAGATTCATGTACCGAATCCTTGGGATCAACAGGTCGCGCCAATGATCCAACACTACTCGATGAACAAGGATTTCATTCCGCATACAATGCAGAGTCTGGCCGAAGAACTCGAACAGCGCCAGTTGTTTCAGCTGCATGGCAGTTATGAAACTGCCTCCGTGCCTTTCCAACAGCCGATTGATTCCTATATTCAGTCATTCCATGCCAGGAATGGGTTTTCTTTAGATCGAATGGACCCGCTAGCGGCCGCTCAGTTTGATCGAGGACTACGCGCTGAAGTCGAACCTTTCTGTCCGAACGGCCTTGTCGAGCAGAAAATCCGCGCTCTAATCCTCTGGGGCCGTCCCTTATCCGGCAAAACAAAATAATATAGTCTCCCTCTTGAGTGTGGATAGAGGATGAAATAGACTCCGGGCAAACAATACTGCTTATCCACCTGGAAGCCAACTTT
>JBLNAU010000285.1:0-6523 GCA_050259515.1 Syntrophothermus sp. | reverse complement strand
CCTGGAAAGATAGAAAAGAGAAGCTGCCATGGCAGCTTCTCGTTTTGGGGACAGGGATTTTGATTAAATTGGACCTAATGTAACGGGCAACTCAAGTTATTGTACGAATCCAGTTGCGAGGCGAGCGCAAGCATCGTGCTACGATTGTTGCTTGCCAGCGCTGCGTTGACCTGGGAGATCACTTGAGCCGTTGTCAGCGGATAATTTACATCCGGGCTGGCGGCGTTAAGCAGGGCGGAAACGGCGGCGCGGAGCAGGATCCGCGCGGCGGCTGTATTACTCGAGCCACCCTCGAAGCTCAACGCCTGAAGCAGGGTCTTGTTATCGAGGCCAAAGGTATCTGGCACGTCAAACACACTCTCGAGCGTCTGGTTTGGCGAGAAGCCAGTGGCCACCCACGAGTCTAAGTGCTGGGATTGTTTCCAGTAACCGGGCGTGCAGCCCTGGAGAGGCAGCGGAGTGGGAGTTGGTGTATTCGTGGGCGTGTTGGTCGGGGTGTTGGTGGGTGTATTTGTAGGCGTGTTCGTGGGCGTATTGGTAGGCGTGTTGGTCGGAGGCACCGGTGTATTGGTTGGAGTATTGGTTGGCGTGCTGGTTGGAGTATTCGTTGGACACGGTGGTGGTGGAGTCAGACGGCAGCCCTCGGGCGAATCGTTCTCACCCCCTGCACCGAGGTAGAAGATGGCATCGATCAGGTCCAGGCTGGCCATGTTCGGATCGGTGATGAACGCCAGATGGAGGATATCGTTGACCGTCATGCCTGCCAGGCTGCCCACCGTATAGATGGCTGTGCCAAGTTGTGGGTTGAGCGCTACGGTCAATTCCGCGGCGAGAAGGTGGCGGTGGTATTGATCCGAAACGCTCGTTAATATCGCTTCGGCTTGTGCGACCGTAAGTCCTGAGTAATCCTGTGTGGCAGCAATCAAAGCCTGGAATTCAGCCTCTGTGAAGTGATTATCCCAATTCATCCAGAAGCCCGGGCTTAAGATCAAGGAGCACAGATTTTCTCCAGGAACACAGGCGGGGGTGGGTGTTGGGGTGTTTGTGGGCGTGAACGTCGGTGTATTGGTGGGCGTGTTCGTTGGAGTATTGGTAGGTGTGTCAGTTGGTGTATTGGTTGGGGTATCTGTTGGTGTATTGGTGGGGGTATTCGTCGGAGTATTCGTGGGGGTGTCGGTAGGGGTATTGGTGGGTGTATTGGTTGGAGTGTCTGTTGGCGTATTGGTTGGGGTATTCGTCGGAGTATTCGTAGGGGTGTCGGTAGGTGTATTGGTAAACGTCGCTGTTGGCGTAATTGTCGGTGTGTTGGTTGGTGGTTCGACGTCGTAACAGAACTCAATATGGCTCAGACCGAAAGGTTGGCCGTTGGCTGGATTGATGGGGGCCTGCAAGACAGTATCCCCAAACGACTCGGCGGGCGGATCGTAGACATAGAGATTAGAGTCTGTCCCTCCCTTAACGATGACCGCATCAATGCCGATCGTGGATGTCCAGTCAAAGGAAGAGCCATTGACGGTGACCGTAATCGTGTTGACTCCATCGGCTAAGGTATAGGTTCCGGAGGTGACTGGCTCGATCTTGAAACCGAACTGATAGCCCAAATCTGTACAAGATGGATTCCCTGCGACAACGACCGGAGGAACAGTGGCTGCCTGAGCGAGGGTCCTTGCAAAGATCAGAGTTAGTAATGAAAGGATGGCCGCAATGAAAGTGATTGATTTTCGTCTTGGCATATTCATACTTGCCTCCTGTGAAGGAAAAGAAAGAGTGAACCTGCAGGTTGTGCGGGTTTTGGCAATGTATCCTTAATCCTCATTTTTGAACGAGTACGAAAATATCTCACCTCCTTGCTGTAGAAAAAAGTCTTGTATAAAAGAGAAATCACAGAGTCGATCCGATAGGGTCTGCCTAAATGGAGAAAGCGCTATCTGAGATAAGCTAGCTACAATAATTTATTTGGTTTCTATAGATTCGTGGGGTTTTTAAGCAGCATAGCGAAACCAAAATACGCCGGTTTCGCTATTGGCTCACCAGGAGCTCCGCATTTTATATGCGCAAGCGACCAAATAAGAGCATCCTGGATCAAAGCTGATAATATCATTATAGGAAATCAGACAGCAATGTCAAGTATCTAGACAAATATTAATGAACCACTAATCTAAAATTTAGAGAGTAGACCAGCTTGGGGAAATGGAAGCGCAAATTGCCTGCCTTTTATCGCAACTACAGTTAATTGTGGAGAGCCAGACGTCTATATGATTTGCCGTAACCAAAGAGTAAGCGCCCTTACGGAGCACCCTCAGGAGGAGGATGAGGGCTGTGAGGCTTGACCTGCGCATTTTTTGGAATTGTCACTCGCAGCGGCCGGTCTCGGTACAGGGGTGCAAAACAGACTGAGCGGTCTTTCCTGCTTTGAAAAGATCGCTCAGTCTGTTCTTGGAATCACCCAACCCGGCAGGGACCCATACCGGGATTACCAGTCCGGGTCGCGGTCCTGGCCGGGGCTGTGGGTCAGATTATGGACAGTGCCTCCCTGCATGGGGACTGCATAGACTTCGAAGTTGCCATCCCGGTCTGTGGAAAAGAGGATCCAGCCATTGGAGCTGATGGCAGGCTCCAGGTCCTGGGTGGGATTGGTGGTGATGCGGGTGACAGATCCGCCGGTCTGGTTCATCGTATAGATCTCCGGGTTGCCGTCCCGCTCCGAGACAAAGGCCAGGGTCAGCCCGCCAGGATAGGCGGAGGGAGCATAATCCTGGGCCGGGTTGTTGGTCAGGTTGGTCAGCCCGGTTCCATTTGGCCGGACCCGGTAGATCTCCTGGTTGCCATCCCGCGTGCTGGTAAAGGCGATCCAGTCTTCCGTCCCGAACCCGAACAGTCCGCCCACCGAATACCAGGTGGGGGCGGAATCATTGGCCGGGCTGTTCGTCAGGTTGCGGAGCTGCGAGCCGTCACTGCGCATGACGTAGATCTCCTGGTTGCCATCGCGGTTCGAGGTGAAGGCGATCCAGTTGCCATCCGGGGACCAGGCCGGCTGCTGGTCGTCGGCCGGGTTGCCGGTGATGTTTACGGGAAGCCGGCGGTCCGTGCCCCCGAGATAGATCTCATTGTTCCCATCCTGGTTCGAGACATAGGCGATCCGGATGCCATCCGGCGCCAGCGCAGGCTGAACATCCTCGGTCGTGTTCGTGGTCAGCCGGTTGAGGGACTGGTTGGCCAGGTCCAAAGCGTAGATCTCCGAATTGCCGTCCCGGTTGGAGGAAAACAGCATGAGGCCCTGCAGGTTGGGCGGGGCCGAGGTGAAGACGGAAGCCGCCAGGCTGGTGGGAGGCACAGTCGTATTGACGGGGACCGATGTGAGCGTGGGGATCACAGCCGTAGGCAGCGGCAGGGTAGGCAGCGGTTGGGTGGGGAGTGGCTGTGTCGGCAGAGGTTGGGTTGGCAGGGGCTGCGTGGGCAGCGGCTGGGTCGGTGCAGCAGCGGTCAGCGACGGATTGGAGGGGTTGCAGGGGTCGCGGTCAGTCCCATCGATGATCCCGTCCCCGTCCGAATCCGGAGTGAGCGGCCGCGGGCAGTTCTGGTTTTCCTGGCCATCGAGCAGCCCGTCCCGGTCGCTATCCGGCTGGCGCGGGTCGGTGCCTAGCGTAACCTCAGCGCCGTCGCCCAGCCCATCCTGGTCCGAGTCCTGGACCTTGGGATCGGTATTGTGCTCGATCTCGCTCCCATCGTTAAGCAGGTCCCCATCCGTATCGGGGTTGCGTGGATCGGTCTTGAACTGCTGAACTTCCTGGCCATCGGACAGGCCGTCCGCATCGGTGTCGGGCAGCAGCGGGTCGGTCAGCACGGTCTTGACCTCCTCGCCGTCCGACAGCCCATCGCCATCTGTATCTGCCACGGCAGGATTGGTGCCACGCTGCTGCTCCTCGGCATCGGACAGCCCATCGCCATCCGTATCCACGCCGCCCGCGAGTGCCGCCTGGGTCTGGTTAACGGCAGCCGTCTGGGTGGCGGTCGCCGTGGAGGGAAAGTTGCGGAATGAGAAAAACAGGAACAGCAGGCAGAACCCAAAGGCCCCCACTGCCATCAGCACCGGCAGCCAGAGCGGCAGCAGGGCTCTCTCGATGAGCCGCCCGGGCAGGTCCTGCCGCCTCTCCGCCGAAGTGACGATGAACGTGAAGGGATAGGAAGCCTCCCCGCCCACGAGCGGGCGTGTCTTGAGCAAGGCCCGGAACGGATAGGCAACACTCTGCCCGGCCTCGACCTGGAACCGGTCCCCCGGGGGGATCTGGGCATAGCCAGACTCCACCTGCTGGGCCCCCGGTCGTGTCACCTGGACCGGCTTTTGAAAGGTCAGGAGATCGTCCGTGCTCTGAAAATTCAAGCTGAAGGTGTCCACCGTGTTGCCTTCGTTAATGACGATCACCCGCCCGGACTGCCCGGCCATGAGCGTCTCCGGCTCCAGGGAGGCCAGGAACTGAGAGAACGCCGCGATGGTCAGGATACAGCTCACTTCCGCGATCTCATCGGGAAACATCTGGCTGGTCAATTGGATGGCGAAAGGCGTCCGCCCGGCACCTGCCTGGGGGGAACGCGGGACGTGGATGGTGAGCATAAGCTCCCGGCTTTCCCCTGACCCCAACCGCGTGATGGGCGATTCGGTCGAGATCCAGTTGGCCGGGATGCCGGTCACGCCCAAACGAAAATCATCTTCCTGCAGCCCGCGGTTAAGCAGGAGAATGGGGATGTGGACGGTGGAACCCGGGATGGCGGAGAATTGCGTGGTACCGAGCAGAATGCCGATCCGTCCGCGCGATTCGTAGGCAGCCAACGTCAGGAGCGTGTGGGCGACTGCTGGATGATACGGGTCGTTGCCGACAGCCTGGATCACCAGCGGATACAAGCCGACACGACTTTCAGGGAGGGGAGGCGGCAGGATGGTCAGCATGACCTTCCCAGCCTGCCCGGCGGGGATGTGCAGAAGGCGCGTCTCGATCGGGGTTGTGATCCAGCTCTCCGGCACACCTTTGACCGAGATCTCAACATCCTCCGCCTCGGTGCCGCCGTTCAGAATGCCAACCAGCAGATTGACCCCGTTCCCTGGTGCAGTGCTGATCTGTTCTTCTTTAACAGCGATCGTAAGCTGATTTTCACCCCTCGTCGGTTGCGGCTCACTATTCATCATTTAAGTTCATCTTCCCTTCACGTCCGGTTTTTGCATTCTTTACAATTCCTTGTACAGGAAACCGCCTGAACACTGCTGGCAGCAGTACCTGCAAACCCGCAATCGTCCAGGCGGCGTCTCGAGGATGCCGTTTCGCGGTATCCGCCGCGGATGACGGCGGATTGAGCACTAGACAAACAAAGATAAAGAAAACAATGCCTGTATGGCGTTTAACGAGCCCAAAAAGTGGGCGTTATCCTCAAAAATCCCCCAACTCAAGATCTCCGGAACGGACAGATGTCTCTTCCTTCTTCGGAAGGACATCTGTCTATCCCTTCCTGTTTATTTGGGCTCCCTCTCCACCAGGTGACGGAAATCAGGATACACCAGGTCCCGGTATTCCGGGTGCCGCCGGATGTAGCTGGCGACAAACCGGCAGATCGGGACGACCGTGAGCTCCTGGGCTCGGGCATCGTCCAGCGCTGCCTTGACAAGCCTGCCAGCCACGCCCTGGCCTTCCAGCTCCGGCGGCACCCTGGTTTTAAGGAAATGGAGGGTTTCCCCGTTAAGCCGGTAGGTCGCATACGCGACAGAGTCGCCCACACGGGCCTCCCAGCGATGGGTGCTCTCATTGTTTTCGATCTTCAAAGTGCTTAGGTCCAAAGTTGTCATGGCTACCTCTGATTCAGGATAAAGGACGATCCGGTCTCATCCCGGACAGGGATGAACCATCGAACCTATTATACGAAATTTACACTCCTCCTGACGGGTGCCAGGGAGGAGACGGTCCTTTCCAGGCCTCAATGCAGGGATTGCCCTAGAAAGTCCAAAGTCCGGTCCCAGGCGAGCGAAGCGGCGGCCGGGTCATACTCGGAGCGGTCCTCCTCCATGAACCAGTGCGCCGTCCCCGGGTAGATCTGGAGGGCAGCGTCCACGCCGGCGGCTTGCATGTCCTGGACCATTTCCTTTGCCCGCTCCAGGGGGAACCACTCGTCCGTCTCGGCATAATGGACGAGAACCCTGGATCTCATCTTGCTGAAATCCACGCTCCAGCCGCCATAGAACAGAACCGTCGCGGCCACATCCGCTTCGCCGGCCGCCAGAATCACCGCCCAGTCGGTGCCCATCGAAAAACCCAGGACACCGATGGGCTCCCCCGGCCGGAGCGATACAAGATGGTCTTTCGCGGCCTGGATCATCCTGCCCATGGCCTCCGGGTCACCCTCGGCTGCCTCCTGCAGTACTTTGGCTTCGTCGATCGTATGGGCGACACGGCCCTGGTAGTAATCGGGGGCGAGCGCCGTATATCCACGGTCTGCAAGCCGGTCGCATACCTGTTTGAAATAAGGCTTGAGTCCCCAC
>JBLNAU010000284.1:0-4167 GCA_050259515.1 Syntrophothermus sp. | reverse complement strand
CATGAAACGGCACTACGTAAAACGGCGGCACTTTTCGATGGGACCGTTGGCCCAACGCCGCGGATGCAACGAGCACCCAGCGACCACCAAACCGATGGATTTATATTCTAATGCTTAAATTGACAAGTTTGATAGTTTTTTAAATAACCCTTAACTGGTGACATTACACCTGCGACGGTTTAGCTGCCACGTCCTCCGGGTGGACGCCCGCCATCAGCAGACCAAGCTTTTCCGGTGTGGCAGTCTCACGGGGGACAATATCCATGATCCGGCCCTCATAGATCACGGCGATGCGGTCAGACAACGCCAGGATCTCATCAAGATCCTCCGAGACCAGCATAATGGCTGTGCCCTTCCGGCGCTCGGCCAACAGTTGTTCGCGCACATATTCCGTGGCGCCGATGTCGAGGCCGCGTGTTGGCTGCGCCGCCAGAATGACGCGCGGTTTGCGCGAAAGCTCCCGTGCCAGAACCACTTTCTGAATATTTCCACCGGACAGGTTCTTGACGAGGGTATCGCGCGACGGTGTTTTGACATGGAACTTCTGGATCAGCTCATCCGAATGGCCCGAGATGCCGCGCAGGTTTAAGAACCCGGAGCGGGAATAGGGCAGCTTGTGATGCTCACGCAGAATCATATTTTCGGCAACGGTGAAGTTCTTGATCATGCCATCCCGCATACGCTCCTCGGGAATATAGGAGAGCATGCGCTCCGTCATGTCACCAGGCGCAAAACCGGTCACATCCTGGCCTTCGAGAAAGATATGCCCTGAAGTGACCTTGCGCAGGCCGGTGATCGATTCCGCCAGCTCACGCTGACCGTTGCCAGACACCCCTGCAATCCCGAGGATCTCACCGGAATATAAATCCAGGGATACCCCTCGAAGGCCCGGGGTGCCGCGGTCGCTTCCGCACGAGATCTGGTCGAGCTGCAGGCGGCACTCGCCGCGCTGGACCTCTCCCCGATCAGGTGCAAATGAAATTTCACGACCAACCATCCAGTTGGCAAGGGTCTGCTTCGTCACATCCGAGATCGGCTTGGTACCGATCTTTCGGCCGTCGCGAAGCACTGTCACCCGGTTGCTGATCTCGATCACTTCATACAACTTATGCGAAATAAAGATCAGGCCATGACCATCCTTCACCATCTGGCGCATGATGATGAAGAGCTCATCCACCTCCTGAGGCGTTAGCACGGCGGTCGGCTCGTCCAGGATCAACAGGGCCGCGCCGCGATACAGGGCTTTGATGATCTCCACCCGCTGCTGCTGTCCCACGGAAAGCTGCCAGACATAGGCGCCCGGATCGATCTTCAAACCATAGATCTTTGCCAGTTCCACAATCCGCTCTGAAACGCGATCCAGATCCGTAAGCGGGCCGCGGGAGGAGGGCAGCCCCAGGGCGACATTCTCAGCGACAGTCAGGGTAGGCACCAGCATGAAATGCTGGTGGATCATCCCGATCCCCAGGTTGATGGCATCGTTCGGCGAGGCGATCGTCACCGGCTTGTCGTTGAGCAGGATCTGACCTTCATCCGGGTGGTACATGCCGTACAGGACCTTCATCAGCGTGCTTTTTCCCGCGCCATTCTCGCCCAGCAGCGCATGGACTTCGCCAGACCGTATGTCAAAATCCACATGATCGCTGGCGAGCACACCCGGGAACCGCTTGGTGATGCCCAACATCTCGAGCGTATCGATACGGCTCCGTCCGGAAGGAAGTTTGTCTGATTGGGTCATAGCATCGTCCTGTCAGGATGAGAGTTCGGAAGTCCTCATCCTGAGGACTTCCGAAGCCAACTTTGTACTTTCGAACTGTTATTGAACGGTGATCTTGATGGTTCCGTCAATGATACCCTGGATGGTTTTGTCAGCCAGTGCCTTGGCATCCGCGGGAAGCTTGTAATCCGGGTTGAACTCCATCACTTCGCCGCCATTTTTGAGGTTGATGGCGAAGGATTGTCCGCCTAATGTGCCCTTCTGGATGAGAGCGATCATCTGTTTCAGAACGACCTCCCAGTGATAGACCTGGCTGTCAACAACGATGGAGGGAGCCAGGGAGGCCTGGTTGGCATCGCTGGCGAACCAGAGGACATTGTTTTCCTTTGCTTTGCCGATCGCACCGACAACCATCTGCGCGGTGCCGGTGAGCACATCGGCGCCATTGGAGATATGAGTTGTGGCTGCTTCAGAAGCGAGAGCTACATCTGAGAAGGAGCCAATGTAGTTCACGTTGACCTGAACGCTTGGATCGGTGGCGGCGACGCCCTGCTTAAAACCTTCCACATAGAGCTTTGCATCACCGGTCTCGATGGGGGAGACAACGCCGATGATTTTGCTCTTGGAAAGTGTCGCTGCAAGAACTCCATTCACATAACCGCCCTCATCCGCGGCTGATTCATAAGCAAAAATGTTGGGCTGCCCAAATGTGTCAACCGTCGTGCCCCAGGCAAAACTGGTCTTGGGGAAATCGGGAGCGATTTCCTGCAGGGAGGAGCCATATTGTGAGCCGTGTGCGATCACAAGGTCGTAACCCTTGGAGGCATAGTCGCGAATGGCAGCGGCGGCATCGTCCACGACATACATATTCTCAGAGTACACGAACTCAAATTTATCGGCGCCCATTTCCTTCTGAACAGCAACCAGCGCGTCATACATGCTCTGGCTGAAAGCCATATCGTTCTTGGCGCTTGGCATAATGACCGCTACGCGGAAGGGCTTGGCAGGCGCTTCCGTCGCAGGGGGCTTGGCTGCTGTCCCACAGGCGCTAAGAGCGAGTGCAAGCACGAGAGTAAGCGTGAAAATCCAGGTGTACTTTTTCATTTCTTCTCCTTAATAGATGGGAATGTTTTTTTCATAGGACAGTGAATCCCTTTCCAGGGCTTTGTCGATTTCAGTGGTTTCTAGTAGGAATTGGCTGAGATACACCTCCTCAAATTCAGTTCTCCCGTTCGAAGGGTTTGGTCAGCGCCGAGGGGGCGCGTACTTTGGAAACAGTGATCACAAGCACCAGGATGGTGAGCACATAAGGCATCATCACAGCGAGCTCGGAGGGAATGGGAACATCCCGCACCTGCATCCACAATTGCAGCGAGTTGACCATGCTGAACAGCAATGCGCCGCCCAGCACTCCCAACGGACGCCAGGCGCCAAAATACACCAAAGCCACGGCAATAAAGCCTTGTCCACTCGTCATATTCTGTTGGAAGACATTCAACAGGGCGATCGACAAGGAGGCGCCTGCGATCCCGGAGAGCGTCCCACCGAGGATGATCGTGAAATAACGCACACGCGCCACGTTGACTCCGAGCGAGTCGGCCGCATCCGGGTTCTCGCCCACCGAGCGGATCTTCAATCCCAGGGTCGTCTTGTTCAATACAAACCAGCTCACAAACACCAGAAGATAGGCGCCATAAACGAGAATGTTCTGCCGAAAGAAAATTTCGCCAATGCCTGGGATATCGCTCAAGCCTGGAATATAAATCTTGGGAAAGCCCTGCACGGTTTCCACCGTTCCCAATAATTTCTGGAAGAGCAGATCACTCATTCCCAGGCCAAAAAGATAAAATCCAATGCCGCTGATGCCTTGCTGTGCATGTAAATTAACGGTCACGAACGCCATTGCCAATCCCATGGCTGCGCCGACGATCATGGCGGCGAGCATGCCCAGCCACAGATTTCCCGTGGTCATTGCAACATAGAATGCGGCAAACGCACCCAACAGCATTTGTCCCTCGACACCCAGGTTCAGCACACCGCTGCGCTGGCCAAAGGTCTCGCCAATGGCTGCATATAAATAGGGAGTTGCAAGCCTGATTCCCGAGGCCAGAATGCCAATCAAAACAGTAGTAGAAAACAGATCTGAGATCATGGCAGCTTCTCCGCGGCCTGTAATTTTTCAACGCTGGTGGGAGGCGAGGATTCTCCCTCCTGCCCGGCAGCGGACAATCTCCGTCTCTGCCTTTTTTGCCTCCAAATCTCACTGCTGACCACAAATACGACGACCAGCCCGTTCAGCGCGGTCACAAACGCGGAGGGAACCTGCACCACTCGTTGCATGCTGTTGGCTCCCACCAAGAGAGCGCCAAACAAAATGGAGGCCGGGATGGACCAGATCGGATGCAGCTGCCCAAATAAAGCGACCACAATCCCATTGAAGCCGGCTCCCC
>JBLNAU010000283.1:0-5072 GCA_050259515.1 Syntrophothermus sp. | reverse complement strand
ATCTATAAAATCGAGCAGGACCAATCAACCACTCAGAAGCCAGAAATGGTTCCAGGTTAACAAAAAAGGAGGGCATCAATGATGCCCTCCTGCTGTCGGTACAAACGAAGTGATTTATCTTCCCCTCAGCTCATCCTTCAGGATCATGGACATGATAAAGCTCACGATACTGACCACGATGGCGCCCAGGAACGCGTTCCACCAGACAGGATCGGCAATGAGCAATCCCAATCCCAAGGAACGGCTGATCACGTAGGTCAGCCAGAACAGGAAGGTGTTGATCACAAGAGTGAACAGGCCCAGTGTCAAAACAATCAGCCCGCAGCTCAGGAACTTGAGCAGGGGTCCGAGCAAGGCATTTACCAGGCCGAAGATCAGCGCGATCCAAAGCAGGGAAACCGCCCCGCCAGACAGGTCAAGTCCCGGCAGGAGCAAGACGGCCAGATATAAGGCAATCGCATTGATCGCCAGACGAAGAATAAACTTTGTCATTGATTCTCCTCTTTACAAATTGTTTTATTCAGATATACGTTTGCGAGAGGGGATGGTTGCATCAGCCCGCATCCAGAGCAGGGTGCGCCGCGGAATAAAACCTGCCATCCGGATTGCATCCGTCATTTCGCCGGCAGGGAAATCCAATGAAAGCGAGGAATAGTGGGACAGGGCGCGCTGGACATGGACCAGCAACCGGGTCAGCGCCTCACCGTCCGCCCCCTCGGCGATCGCGGCGTAGAGAGACTCGCTCCTGCCGCTATGTGGCATCCAGGTTACGGTGGCGAGCAGCTCATCTCCCCGCACTGCCGCCCATTGTTTCACTTGATAGTCGACCATGAAGAGGTAGAGCGTATTCCAAAAGCCCGGTCGAAAGGCATTTAAATTCCAGGAACTGTACCAGGACAGATTGTCCGGATATATGCGGCGAAGCCAGGCCTGCTGGAGGGGCCAGAAGCGGGGATAGCGCGACACAATGTTAATGCCGCTGTCGGGCTGCGAAAGATAGCGGTCCCCGCCGGCATACCAGGAGGTACGGCGGGCAATCTCCTGAAATCCCAGACCTTCATACAGCGTGATCGCACCGGGGTTGTCCTCCCGGACATGCAGCCAGATCGCCGATGCATTTTTGGCGTTGGCCTGTTTCATGGCCCGGGCTGTTAGCGCACGTCCGATCCCGCGCCGGCGGAAATCGGGGTGGGTGGCTACATTGGCGATCAGGTACACCCGTTTGCCATGCTCGCGGAAAGGAATCAGGCTGGCATTCCCCACAATCCGTCCATCCTCCTCCCACACATAGCCTGTCAACGGCATGGAAGCGGTCTCGGCCATGTGCGAAGCCCAGTTAAGAAAGCTGTCATCGCGGCTGGCGCGGCGCATATCGGAGAGGTAGCGCTGCCCATCATGGTCCATCGTGGACGAAAAGCAAAGCTCGATCAGATCCGCGACGGCAGAAAGGTCCCTCAGCACATTTAATGGCCGAATGTTGGGGTGATCGTTCGCCTTCACAGGAAGGGTAATCGAGCTCATTAAAGCAAATTATAGCGCGTTGTTCAGCTTTCCCTGAAAATTCCCAAAATTAATACCAGATTGGAAGGATTTGCAGGAGCATGCCCTAAGAACATGGTTCATCCGGATTTTCGCTCAAAAACCCAAGGAAAGTTCTCCCTATTCGTTGGACAAGCGGTAGAATATTTCCTATTTGGAGCAACTCATGAGAGTTTCCCTGCAATCTCGCATGGTCTGCTCATTTCGACAAATGCACACCTGGAGGGTATTGTGTCGTCTTCGAACAAATATATCCTTGCAATCGACCTGGGAACATCCGGTCCAAAGGTTGCCCTGGTCTCCACCCAGGGGGACGTGGTGGAAAGTGAGTTTGAAGCAGTTCGCTTGATTCTGTTACCGGCGGGAGGCGCAGAACAGTCCCCGCATGAGTGGTGGGATGCGATCGATAAAGCGGTAAAAAGATTATTGAGGAAGAATCTCGTCCCCGGCGTGGATATTGATGCAATCATTTGCACCGGTCAATGGTCCGGCACGGTTCCGGTGGATGAAGCGGGGAAAGCGCTTGCCAACGCGATCATCTGGATGGACGCCCGCGGGGCTCCCTACATCAATTCCGCTCTTGGAGGGGCGCTAAAGGTGCAGGGATATGCTCTCCAAAAGCTTTGGAAATGGATACAGCGGACCGGCGGGGTGCCGGGAACTGCCGGCAAGGATCCAACCGCCCATATTCTGTATCTCAAGCATGTGCACCCGGAGCTGTATCGGCAGACCTATAAATTCCTCGAGCCGGTGGACTACATCGGTTTGCTTCTGACCGGCTGCTTTGCCGCCTCCTACAATTCCATCACTACACACTGGCTGACGGACAATCGCGACATCAACCAGATCCATTACGACAAGGAGCTGATCGAGCTTGCCACGCTGGATCCAGAAAAATTACCGGAGCTTAAGCCCACCAACGGAATCCTGGGCACGGTCCGGGCGGAGATCGCCCGGGAATGGGGCCTTCGCGAAGACGTCCAGGTGGTGATGGGCTCGCCTGATATGCATACGGCGACCATCGGGTCGGGCGCGGTGGGAGATTATGAATCTCATCTTTATATTGGGACCTCTTCCTGGCTCCTGTGCCATGTCCCGTTCAAGAAAACAGACCTGATGCATAGCATGGCTGCCCTGCCCTCCGGCATCCCCGGGCGTTATCTGCTGATCAACGAGCAGGAATGCGCAGGGGCTTGTCTGCAGCACCTGCGGGACAATATCTTCTTCCATTCCGATGAAATGTCCACAGGCGAAAAACCGGTGAACGCCTATCAGCTGTTCGATGAAATGGCTGCCCGCACGCCTGCCGGCAGTGACAGGTTGATCTTCACCCCGTGGTTGTACGGCGAACGAAGCCCGGTGGATGATAAGTTTGTGCGCGGGGGATTCTTTAACCAATCCCTTCACACGACTCGGGAACACATGGTCCGCGCCGTCTTCGAGGGGGTGGCCTACAATTCGCGCTGGCTGTTGAAGTATGTGGAGCAGTTCATCAAGCGGCCGGTGGAAGCCATTAACATGGTGGGCGGCGGGGCAAGGTCGGAGATCTGGTGCCAGATCCATGCCGATGTGATGGACCGCACGATCCGCCAGGTCAGGGACCCGATCCTGGCCAATCTGCGCGGCGCGGCCCTGCTGGCTTCCGCTGCCCTGGGACACATCCGGTATGAGGAGATTGGCAGCCGCGTGCCGATTGCCAGGGTGTACGAGCCCAATCCTGATCATCGCAAAATCTATGATGAGCTTTTTGAAGAGTTCGTTGCCATCTACAAAAGCAATCAAAAAATTTTTGCACGCCTGAATCGAGATCAACGACACTGAACGGAGTCTGCAATGAATTTGAAGGACAGGCTTTTAAAACAATTGGGGCGGATCGATGGCAGAGTTTTAGGTTCGATGGAAAAAACTCTCAAGGCCATTCCGGGGGTCAATCAAAGGATCGAAAGGGAATACGATGGCATGATGGAAGAGCTGGAAGACTCCGTCAAGCCATACAAGGGGAAATTCACTACCTTTACAGAAATACCGGAGGTGGGCCGCAGCCGCTCTGAGATACTCAACGAGATGGAAACCATGCGAGCTCAGGAGGAGGCCCAATGGCGGGAAGGTTTTGTCTCCGGCGCCGTCTACCATGGGGACGAGGAACATATTGAATTCCTCAACCAGATCTATTCCATTAACTCGCAAAGCAACCCTCTGCATGCGGATGTCTGGCCCAGTACCACCAAGTTCGAGGCGGAGATCGTGGCCATGACTGCCAGCATGCTGGGCAAAGGGGACCAGGATATCTGCGGCACCCTCTCCTCCGGTGGGACAGAGAGCATTCTGCTGGCAATGAAGACCTACCGGGACCGGGCTGGCGCTCAGAAGGGCATTACCCAACCTGAAATGATCGTGCCCGTGACGGCTCATGCCGCCTTCGATAAAGCCAGCCAGTACTTCAACATCAAAATGGTTCATGTGCCCATCGACGGCAGCTTCCGGGCGGACGTGGATGCGGTGCGGAAGGCCATCACGCCCAACACCATCGTGATCGTCGGATCGGCACCGTCCTTCCCCCACGGCGCGATCGATCCGATCGCCGAGTTATCAGAGATCGCACGCGAGCACGGCATCGGCTTCCACACGGACGCCTGCCTGGGCGGCTTTGTCCTGCCCTGGGCTGAGAAGCTCGGATATCCCGTGCCGGCTTTTGATTTTCGCCTGCCGGGCGTGACTTCCATCTCCGTGGATACGCACAAATATGGCTATGCTGCGAAAGGGACCTCGGTCATTCTGTACCGCGGCCATGATCTGCTGCATTACCAGTACTACACCGCCACGGACTGGCCCGGTGGGTTATATTTTTCACCCACGTTCGCGGGCAGCCGGCCCGGTGCTTTAAGCGCGGCCTGTTGGGCTGCCATGACCTCCACCGGCATCAGCGGCTACATGCAGGCGACCAAAAAAATCCTTGAAACCGCCCAGATCATCAAGGACGGCATCCGCCGGATCCCGGAGTTGCGCGTGCTTGGAGATCCGTTGTTCGTCGTCGCATTTGCCTCGGACACACTGGATATCTACAAGGTGCTGGATAGCATGTCACGGAAGAAGTGGAGCCTAAACGGCCTGCATAAGCCATCCTGCGTGCATCTGTGCGTCACCCTGAGGCATACCCAGCCTGGTGTTGCCGAACGCTTCCTTACCGACCTGCAGGAGGCTGTTGACCATGTAAGAGCTCATCCGGAGGAAAAGGGCAGCATGGCTCCTGTGTATGGCATGGCCGCAACCCTGCCTCTGCGCGGCCTGGTGAGTGATATGCTCAAGAAATATCTTGATTTGATCTACAGGGCTTAACAACCTGCTTTCCAGATGATCAGTAGTTATCGAAAACTACTTTAGGAAGTTCACTCGAGTCGGCGTCTTACAGATGCCGCTCAGCAATATTCGCTGCCGAGGACGTCGGCTAGAGCAATTTTGATTCAAGCAAGCCTTTTATCCCATCGTTTAAAGGACGATGGGGATTTTGTGCTGTCCGGGGAGGGTGACACAAG
>JBLNAU010000282.1:0-2789 GCA_050259515.1 Syntrophothermus sp. | reverse complement strand
GGTTCCCAACGAGTTAAGTTTGACATAGCAACCTCCTTACTGAATGCTATTGATTATTTTGTTTTTACAGCTATTAATATAAAAAGCTTGTGTTAAAAAAACACAAGCTTCCCATAAAAAGAACGTAAGAATTTGATGTAAAAAATCTAAGGTTAAACTTTTTGTCTCTTGTAATCCACGAACCGGTATCCGACACCGCGCTCGGTGAGAATATATTTGGGGTTGGCGGGATCTTTTTCCAGCTTCTGGCGCAGGTAATTGATGTACAGGCGCACGTAATGCGGCTCATCCCGGTATTCGTAGCCCCATACTTTTACCAGCAGCTGGTCGTGGGTCACCACCCAGCCGGCATTCTGCACGAGGTGGTACAGCAGGCGGTACTCGGTGGGGCGCAGCTTGACCAGCTTGCCCTCCAGCCAGACCTCACGGCGGTCGAAGTCGATCTTGAGACGCTCATCTACCTCGATGATATCGTGCATCGAGCCGCTCGCGCCCTCGGTGCGGCGGATGACGGCCTTCACCCGGCTGACCATTTCACGCGGGCTGAAAGGCTTGGTGATGTAGTCGTCCGCACCCAGCTCAAGGCCGCGTACCCGGTCATCCTCCTCGCCCTTGGCGGTAAGCATGATCACGGGCACATTACTCGCCTCGCGGATGGTCTCCAGCACCTCGAAGCCGTCTATATCCGGCATCATGACATCCAGCAGGATGAGGTCCGGATTGATATCGCGCAGCCTTTGAATGGCCTGCTTGCCATTGAAGGCCTCTGAAACCTGAAAACCGTCATGCTCCAGGTTCATACGGATGAACCGGACCATGCGCTCCTCATCGTCTACAACCAGGATTCTTCGACGATCGAAATCATCGGACATGAATTATTCCCTCACAAAGCCGATCAGATTTTCTTCCTCTTCACTCTGGAGAACCTCGATCAGGGTCAGCTTTTGCAGCGGCCAGATCACCTTCACCACATTATGCTCAAGGAAATGGATATCCTTGCCATCCCGAAGTCGCGGATTGCTGACGACAATGATGGTGTCCATCGGTTTTGGCAATTCCTCCACTTCCCCTACAACGGAGGGTTCCCCGGAAATATGCAGGATCACAGTATGTGGCATCACTACACCTTTCTGTTAAGAATTAGATGTTTCGTAACAGAACCTGTATCTTTAACTTCCCCAACGCCAGGATATCTCCATGGCTCAGCGATTCCTCGACGTGCGGGTTGATGCGCCGCCCATTCACATAAGTTCCGTTTGACGATCCCAGGTCCATGACCATTACGCGATCGGCATCGCGCTTCACAACGGCATGCAGCCTGGATACCCCCGAGGCATACGCCTGGTAGGGAGTCAGGTCGATATCCGGCATGATCGGCTGGCCTTCGCTCAGACGTCCGAGGGTGAATTCATTGCGGGATGCCAGGGGCAGGATCTTGCCGCTGTCCATTAAGTGCAGGGAGATCCAGCTATTGGCAGGAGTGGACACACCTTCGGTTCGCAGTGATTTCTTCTTTAGATCCTCGGCGATCTGCTCATCGGTGATCGCCTGGGTGACAAGGGTCTCCACGCCGTCGAGCTGTGCTCCACATTCGGCGCAGAACATTGCACCCGCCACATTTTTATGCTGGCAATTTGGACATACGATCATGAGGCCTACTCCTTTTTTGGCGGCGCATTTAACAAAGCGCGTGTGCCATAGTTCATTTTTTTACTGCCCTCGGATGACAAGGTACTTTGTTTTTTCAAATGATCCACTTCAAGCAGGATCGTCTGGGCCAGATTGCGCTCACCCTGTGATAAAAGATTGGATGCCAGAGATTGCAGGTGCCGGGTGGCCGAATCTATCCGTCCATTGCGGACCTCTTCCCGGGCTTTCTCCTGCATACGGTAAAGCATCAGCCTGGAAAGAGCCTGCACGATCTTCTCAGGCGGCGGCTCGGATTCGGGCAGACCGGAGACCGGACGGTGTAGATGCAAACGCAAGACAGGGACCGCTAAAGGCTGGGAGGAGATCGAAACTTTGAGCGTTCCGTCCAAAATATCCGTCAATTCCGATTTTACCGCTTTTGGCTGAATTATGTACTCCAAAAGTAGCTGAGTGGAAGCATCCTGCAATATTGGCCCAAGTCTTAGAGGTGTATCCAGCACGATGGGGGAGGAATCAGGCTGAAGGCGGAAGGCATACGATAAATCAACGCCGTCCACGGGTTTTTGGGTCAAAACCAGCTCTTCGGCATAGATCTGGGCCAGGGCATTGAACTTTTCAAGCAGCAGGCGCTTGATATCCTGCGGCTCGGCAATGAAGGCGCTGCTTCCGCCGGTACGGGTGGCCAGCACATCCAGGAAAATATCATTCCATTCCTTGCCGATCCCCATGGCGCTGATGGCAATCCCCTGCTCGGATATTTTGGAGGCCAACGCCAGACATTCCTGCTCGTCCCCATAAGTATGCCCGTCGGTCAGGAGAACAATATGATTGACCCGCCTGTGATCCAGGCTGCGCGTGACCTCCTTGACGCCCGCCTCGAGCCCCTGGAAGATCTCGGTAGCCCCGGAGGGGTGGATCATCCGGATCTGTACCTCCAGCTTGGTCCGGTCCTCATAAAACGAGGCCGGGATGACGACCTCGGCGCGGTCACTGAACGTTACGACGCTGAAGATATCCTGGGGACGCAGGTTCCTGAGAATCTGGGTGGCAGCCCCCTTGACCATGTCCATCTTCTCGCCTCGCATGGAAGTGGATCGATCCAACACCAGGCAGACGTTCAAGGGCGGCGCGGGAGACAG
>JBLNAU010000281.1:0-3409 GCA_050259515.1 Syntrophothermus sp. | reverse complement strand
AATGATTTCCTTTGGCACTCACAACGAGTCTTGAACTCCGAAGGAGTGAAATACCATAGATGGATAATGGGAGCAATCCCGAACCCCGAAGAGCTGACATAAATAAAATGAAAAATCATGTCATCCCTTCGGGATTTTCAACAATTTCAAATTTGATACAAGCGCTAGTCCATCCCTTTGGGATTGTGGGCATATTTGGCGGCGTAGCCCGGGATGGAGTAGATTAAGCCTCAGGCATCGGCAATGTCGGCTGAAATGGGGACAGGTTGAGGCTTTGCCGGATGCGGTTTTCTATCCACCTTAAGTGCTCGGGGTTCTGGATGATGTTCAGGTGGTCGGTCTCAATGGTTAAAACAGGCGTGTGGTCAAAAGGTTTTGAAAAAAAGTCCTGGTAGGCCAGGTTGAGCTCGTGAATGTAGGAGCGCTCCATCTGCCGCTCGTAGGGACGGTCGCGCAGGGCAATGCGCTGCATCAGGGTGTCGGTGCTGGCCTGCAGGTAGACCAGCAGGTCCGGCTTCTCGATCTTTTCGGCGAGCGCCTCATGGACCTTGTAATACATGTCGAGCTCGTCGCCGCTCAGGTTGATGCGTGCAAAGTGCGCGTCCTTGGCGAAGGTGTAATCGGCCAGCAGATTCCGACCGGTGACCAGCATGTCCTGCACGGTGCGCCGCTGCTGGTGATAGCGGCTCAACAGGAAGAAGATCTGGGTCTGGAAGGCATATCGTTCCCGGTCACTGTAGAAATCGGAGAGAAACGGATTCTCCTCGAACACTTCGAGCAGGACCTCGGCATCGAACGCATTTTGAAGAAGGCGGGCGAGAGTGGTCTTACCAACTCCGATGACCCCTTCTATGGCAACATACATGGGACGGCTCCGGTGGTGAAGTGGGTTAAGGATACCATAAGAGGTATCCGGTGTCAGGCTCGCAGGGGCAGGTGTTGGACCGGTTCATTCCCTGGCGATGTTATGGAAGAAATGGACCAGGGCCTCCATGCCTTTTTTCCAGCTGGGCAGGTGCAGCTTCTCGTTGGGACCGTGGAAGTTATCGTCGGGCAGAGAGAAGCCGGTCAGGATCGTGTTGACGCCCAGGGTTTTCTTGAACATGCCGACGGCTCCGATCCCGCCGCCGCCGCGCTGCAGGATGGGTGGATTCCCAAAGGCAGCCTGCAGGGCATCCTTCATCGCCTGGACCTCGGGCGAGCGAGGGTCAAGGATGAGACCCGGGTTGGCGCCCGTCAGCTCCAGCCTGCTTGTCACAGTGGGAGGCAGGTGCGTTTTCACGTAATTCCGGAATGCCTGCTGGATCTCGTCCGGGTCCTGGTCGGGGACAAGGCG
The DNA here is from genome assembly GCA_050259515.1 of Syntrophothermus sp. Classification (GTDB taxonomy): domain Bacteria; phylum Chloroflexota; class Anaerolineae; order Anaerolineales; family Villigracilaceae; genus Defluviilinea. The sequence goes on along the minus strand of JBLNAU010000281.1, from coordinate 2,073 downwards.
GAAGGAAAAGCGGGCGGTCGCCTTGGCCGGGATGGCGGACTTGGGCGCTCCCGCGACGAAATGGACGACTTCCGCCGTCGGACGCGCCACCGTTCTCTCCAGCGGAGTGAATTCCGGCTCGCCCCACAGGGCCGGCGCGCCGGAGTGTTTCAGCAGGTAGGCTTCATCGAAGGGCAGCCGGGCAAGCTCGGCCCGCTCGTCCTCGTTCAGTTTGCGGACCCGGTCGTAAAAGCCCGGCAGGGTGACGTGCCCGTTCTCATCGTGCAGTCCGGCGATCAATTGGCTCATCACATGGATCGGGTTCTGGATCGTCCCTCCGAACTCGCCCGAATGGATATCCTGGCTGGGGCCAAACAGATCGACAATAAAGCCGACTCCGCCGCGCAGGGAATAGCAAATGGCCGGGGTGTCGGGATCCGGCATGCCGCCCGCATCCGTGGTCAGGGCAAAATCACAGGCCAGCTTTTGGCGGTGCTGAACCAGGAACTCGTTCAAGTTCTTCGAGCCGATCTCCTCCTCGCCCTCCAGCAGGAACTTGAGGTTCATCGGCAGGCTCTCTGTCTTGAGAATGGCTTCGACCGCGTTCAGCGCGGCCAGCATCTGGCCCTTCATATCCGATACCCCGCGGGCATACAGATTTTCGCCCCGCACCTCCGGCGCAAAGGGCTCGCTCTTCCAATCCTCCAGCGGCTGGGGGAACTGGACATCGTAATGTCCATAGATCAGCACCGTCGGCGTGGACGGGCCGCCGTGCAGCCAGTCTCCATAGACGACCGGGTGCCCGGCAGTGGGCAGGATCTCCACATGCTCGACGCCCATCGAGCGCAGCTTGTCGGCCAGCCAGCCGGCAGCTCTTTGAATATCCTGCGCATGCTCCGGCTCGATGGAAATGGAGGGAATGCGCACCAGCTCGATCAGCTCGTTGTGGAAACGATCATGGTTCTCTTCCAGATAGGTCAGTGCAGGGGATTGGGACATGGTTCTCTCCTTTTGGAGATGGGGTTTTGGTTGAGTATAACTGTAAACCCATTCACCATACACAACAGTCACACTACAAGCGTGACCTATGGTAGGTCACGCCTGCGACGTTACAATTTCCGCGTAAACAAGAATTGTGCCATGTATCCGTAAAAAGCAGGAAAATCGTTTCATCCGCTGGTGATAGACTCCAGTGAATATAAGACAAAGAGGTAACCATCATGGCATCCAAAGTATTTTTCGGTACCGCCCGCCAGGCGCGCCTGGAAGCAAAGGAAACCCTACCGGCCAAGCTGGATTTGATCCTGGAGCAGCTCCATTTGCGTGAGCGGGTGGATAAGGAAACGGTCGCGATCAAAATGCACACCGGCAACAACATGGTCTACTCCACCATTCACCCCGTGTTTGTGCGGCGCGTGGTCCAGGCGATCAAGGATGGGGGCGGCCGGCCGTTCATTGTGGACCTGAACTGGGATACCCGGGACCCGGAGAAACGCGGTTATTCCTCCGAGGTGCTTGGCTGTCCCGTTTATCCCGCCGCCGGGCCGGACGAAAAATATTTCTACGAGCATGAGCGCCCGTATAAAAGCATCCAAAGCTGGAAGGTCGCCGGGCTGATCCAGGACTCGAGCTTCCTGGTCAACTTCGCCCACGTCAAGGGGCATCCCAGCTGCGGGTTTGGCGCGGCCTTCAAGAACCTGGCACTGGGCTGCATGGCCGGCCGGACGCGCGGGGCGATGCACGATGTGATGCACTACGATCCCTACTGGTTCCCCGAGAAGTGTCCGGATCAAAGCCTGTTGCAGCAGATCGTCGAGTCTTGCCCGCATAACGGCGTGGTCGTGGACAAGGATCACCCCGATCAACTTCACATGCACTTTGAGGAATGCAACCAGTGCGGGCGCTGTCTGCGCGTAGCACCCCGAGGCAGCCTGAAGATCCAGGCGGTCAACTTTCATTCCTTCCAGGAGGCCTGCGCCCATGCAGTCGACATTGTCCTTTCGACGTTCGAGCCGGGCAAGGCCGTGCACTTGAATCTCGCCACGCATATGACCCCGGTCTGCGACTGCTTCGGCTTCACCTCCATGCCGATCC
>JBLNAU010000280.1:0-3022 GCA_050259515.1 Syntrophothermus sp. | reverse complement strand
CATCACAATACCCAAAGGTCTTTCCAGGGGGGATGTCCACAGGTTGATCCAGCATGAACTGGACCCAGCCCGGAGACTGCTCCATGAACTGCCCTGAGACGGTGTCCTGGCAGGGGAACCCGGAGGACATGGATAGCAAATGCTTCAAACGAATGGCATCCTTGTTCGAACCTGGGTTCTCAAAGACCCGGTTCGGGAAAAAGCTGAGCAGTTTTTCATTCTCACTTTTAATATATCCTTCCCTGACAGCGATTCCGACAAGCCCGCCGATCACGCTTTTTGTAATCGATTGAATTTGTGTTTTTGTATCCCGAGTATAAGGATGGAAATACGCCTCAGTCACCAAATATCCATTGCGGATAATCAAAACTGAATGAATGTTTGTCTGATCCTTCGTTACCTTCTCGAGCATCTGAGCCAGAAGAGCCGAATTCATGCCTTGGGCTTCAGGGCTGGAACTTTGCCATTCTTTTGTAGGCCAGTACTGCGGCTCAGGAACCGAAACCGATACGGATTTTGGCGCTTTACAGCCGGCCACACTGATGACAAGAATCAAAAGTATGCAGACAACCTTGGTAGTACTCATTTCGAACTCCTGCTATGTTTGAACTTTCATTATGCAAGTTATTTTGCATGCCGTACTAGATGAAGACTCTGCCGATCATGATTCCCCAGACGCTTACCGAATTGGGCCAGATCATCCATTCAGCCTAGGCAGGTTAGACATCTAGAAAGCCAGATTTGCCAGCAGACACCTTCATTTCTGTTTCCTCTGTTTTTGATTACCTGCCTGGATGTTTTGCCGGGTATAAAGCGCGCCGTTTACGGTTTGCCCATATACTCACAAGGTTGGGCCATACTATCCAGGCCGCATAAGCCACATAGACGTTTATAAATCCGAGAGGGATGGAGACCAGCCAGCCGATGGAGATGATCAACCAGACCTGTGAGCTGATTGCCAGCAGGCGCGGGTCGGAATTCGCGGCGAATCGCTTTTGTCCACGAACCACATAGGCCCAGAAGAGAAAATTGCTCAAGGCATGGAAGAGGCTGTTTGCAGAGAAACAGGCCACCGCCAGATTTTGATCCGGGTAGCGGCCGACGATGGCGGTGGCAGCGGGAATCAGCGTGATGAAGAGCAAGCTCATGATCGTAAACCAAAGCAGGCTGGTATCCAACTCCGTAATATGACGGAACATGCGTTGGTGTACGACCCAATGATTGGCAATGGAGTAGAAGGCGATCAAATAGATGTAGAGCCGCGGCATCATCGCCAGCAGGCTGTCCTTCAGGCTGGAGTTCCCGAACTCGGGCGGCCGCAATTCCAGGACCAGCAATGTCAGGGTGATCGCAAAGACGCCATCCACCAGAAAGATCAGGCGTTCCTGGTTGACATAGTTGCCGGGCTCACTAAGGCTGGATGATTTCTGATTCATTGTTCTTCAGGGTCAAAACGGCTCTTTGGATTTATTCCCGATCCCCGATCATGTAAAGAAGGATGATCCCAATGCCGACGGCGATTATGAGAATGGGGCCCACATAGGTCCAGCTGATATCGAATAGGAACGTGATTGTTACAAATGTAAGGACCAGCCCCACGAGCAGGGATCCACGCGCCGGGGCAGTTAATCGATCTCCTGCATCGCGATACATGCGCCAGGCAGAGCTCAGGGAACCCACAGCGGGGATAAGAATAAAGAGCGCCCACCAGTTCGTAAACGGAATATCCCAGATACCTGTATTGCGCAACAGGAACATGCCACCCAGGATAATAAGTATGAGCCCCACAATCCATGCGCCTTCGCGGGATGGATCTGCAAGGCGCTGCTCGCGGCGCAATCTCCTGGCTTCGCGACGGGTCACGGGTTCGTTGTCGGTGATCGGGGTCTGTTCGTTCACGGTTGCCTCCTTTTCCATATTCTGTCTCCATCTTATTCTCCTGCAGCAAAAAACTCCCCCGTCGCCGGGAGAGTTTCTACTATCCGACTGGATAGTACATATTTAAGCCCGTGAAGATGTACAATAATAGATACAGGGTTTAACAGGTGACTCTTATGGAGATATCAGCGACCCAGACCAGTGTTTACGATTCGCCCAAGGAATATCAGCGGGCCATACTGAGTGCATGGCAGAAGTTCACTGCGAACCAGCAAATGGACCCGGTGGTTCCTCCGCTGCTCGCGGCTTCCTGGCGGCGGTCGTGGGGCAGGATCAATCCCAACAACCCGGTGGGATTTACCCGCATGGGCAGCGATCACTTGCTGGCCTCCCAAACGGCGAGCTTTGACCTGATGGCGATCGCCCGCCCGGTGATGGAGGATGTATATCAGTGCGTGCAGGATTCGGGTACGGCTCTAATCCTGACCAACAGCGTGGGATGTATTCTCGATCTGGTGGGGGATGAAGAGATCATCAAGATCATGGAAGGATGGGGGGCCGGGCGCGGCTCGATTCTCTCAGAGGAACAAATTGGCACCACCTCCATCGGACTGGCTCTGACCGAGCGAATGCCGGTGCAGGTGGCCGGGGCAGAGCACTTTGCAAGGCAGTTTCATGTGGCAACCGGCGCGGCTGCACCCATCTTTGATATCAGCGGTCATTTGCTTGGAATCCTGGGTTTGGTGATGCCGATCGAGCGCTATCATGTCCACTCCCTGGGTCTGGTGGCGGCAGCGGCCCGCGCGGTTGAGAACCAGCACCAGTCCGATCTGCTGATGGCGGAGCAGAACAGCCAGCTTGCACAGTTGAATACCATTCTCTCCACCATTTCGGATGGTATTTTGGTCTGGAACCCCCAGCATATGCTGGTTCATGCCAACCATGCTGCCAGCCAGATGCTGGGGATCCCTGCACAATCCATGGTGGGAAAGCCGGCGGGGGCGTTGTTCGATTTGCCATCCTTTGTAGAGGAGGCCATTCAACAGCGAAAACCGCTGACCGATGTGGATGCCGTGATCCATATTGACGGGAGAGCGGTGAATTGTTTGATCAGCCTCGATTTTGTGTTTACAAGCTCGGACCG
>JBLNAU010000279.1:0-7501 GCA_050259515.1 Syntrophothermus sp. | reverse complement strand
CAAAACAGGACGATTTTGAAAATCGTCCTGTTTTGTTTTTGTAAGGCACGCCTGAGCCTGGTTCCTTGAGACAAAGGGTAAAATGAGGCGGTGGCTTTCCTGATCAACATCAAAAACACCGCTGCGCAGCGCTGGAACTCACTGGATGAATCCTGGCGTCTGGCAATCACGATCTTTGTGGTGGCAAGGCTGATCTATGGGCTATGGTCCTGGGTGGTCTTTACCGTTCAACCGGTCGCAATTCAAAATCTTGAGTTATTTGGGGAGCCGGTCGTTACCATTTTCAGATTGAGAGATAGCCAGTCTTATATTTATCGCCGTGACGTAGAGGGAACCAACCTGTCCTTCCGCCCGTTTGGGATAGACCAAATGGTGGATCAACAAACGGGAACGGTCTGGAACATCACCAATGGCAAGGCCATCCAGGGACAATATAAAAATAGTTTGGCACCTGCGAAGACCCAGGCAACAGAGGTCTTCCCTTATCATGGAATGGCGCCCTACCCCGCATTAGGGCTGGCCATCTGGCAAAGATTTGATGCAAACTGGTACATCTCCATCGCCAAGAATGGATATGGAAGCATTCCCGGCGATGTCCATTTTCCACCGCTATATCCATTGTTAATGCGACTTCTGAATCCGATCTTCAATAATCTTTTTCTGGCTGGCCTGTTCATTTCCAATCTGGCGCTCCTATATGCCTTGAAGTTTTTATACGATCTTTACCTCCAGTGGGGCGACCGGACAACTGCCCGGCAGGCTGTACTATTTTTTGTCATCTATCCGACCTTCTTTTTTTGCTTCAGTGCCTACACCGAACCACTTTTTCTTGTGACCACCCTGCTGGCATTCAAGGCCATGCACATCAAATCCTGGCATTGGGCTGGCTTTTGGATTTTCTGCTCCATCCTGATCCGTTTGCAAGGAATGGCCCTGCTGGCACCCCTGCTTTTTTTGATGTGGCGCGATCCTCCCTTCCTACGGAAAGCTGCTCATTGGGCCTGCCTGGTGTTCTCAGGGGCGGCAGGAATGCTCTATCTTTCTCTCCGATCCATGCTGTCTACAGAGGCTGCCCTGCCATTTGTAGAATCGAACCTGCATGCACGGCTGGTCATGCCCTGGCAATCCTTTGGATATGCCATCAAAACCATCCTGGACGGGAGGCAACTTTTATTGATCTCCTGAATCTTGCAACCTTAATTCTTTTTATTTTCCTACTGATCTGGGGCTGGAAAAAAATACCGCTTGCATATCAAATATACACAGTATGCAGCCTGCTTATGGTCATCACCCGCGTGGTCGAGACTCAGCCTTTGGTATCGTTCTCTCGCTATTCACTGACTTTCTTTCCGGTATTTTTTACGCTTGCAGTAGCCGGGAAACAACCCTGGGTGCGGCGGATGATTGTTTACGCATCGGTTTTGCTTAGCTTATATTTGAGCGGACAATTCTTTGTCTGGGGCTGGGTGGCATAATTCCCATGAGGCTGATGCGTTTTCTCATCCCCCGCCTGGAATATATCCTCTTCATGGCCCTGTTCTGGAGCATCGCCGCCAACGGTCCCCGGCTCCTGAACTTCGATGGGGACCTGCCGCGTCATCTCCTGGTCGGGCGGTTGATCCGGGAGACGGGCAACATCCCACTCACCGATACATTTTCCTTCCGCACGGTTGGGTATCCCAGCATTCCACATGAATGGCTTTCTCAGGTCATTCTCTCCATTTCCAATGACCTTCTCGGGCTGAGCGGGGTGATCCTGCTGACCGCATTGATCATCACGGCAACCTGGGTCATTGTATTTGCCGAGGCCAATCGAAGGACTACCAGCCTCTTCGCATCTCTATTTATAACGACCCTTGGAATCGCGGCAGCTATGATCCATGTACTGCCGAGACCTCATATTTTCACCTACCTGCTCACTGCATTATGGATTGTTGTCCTGGAACGGATCAAGTCTGGCAGACAGAATGTCTGGTGGTGGCTGCCGGTCCTGATGCTGATGTGGGTCAACATGCACGGTATGTTCGTGATTGGGATCGTTCTGTGGGGACTTTATCTTGTTGGAAGTTTTTTGGATCGTCCATCCCGGGAATGGTTTACCCAGCCAGTCACAATATCAATGCTCATTGCTGGACTGCTGTCCCTGGCTGCCACGTTCCTGTCCCCCTCAGGTTTCAAGATTTGGGAGGCAGTCATCTCCCTCGGGAGCAACAGCTATATTACCTCCCGGATCCCAGAGTACCAATCCGCGAATTTCCATCTGCCGGAAACGTGGCCTTTTATTTTGCTGCTTCTACTTACGATCACAGGTTTTGCACGGACAGCATCCAAAACAGCCTGGACATATATTTTGCTGACAACTGCCTTCACAGCTGTTGCGCTCTATACCAGCAGAATGATCCCCTTGTTCGCGATCGCAGTAGTTCCCATTTCGGCCCAAGCGGTGGGAGATTGGCTGGAACAGGATTTTTCCTCCAGCCGGTTTGGCAGAGTCAGCAGCAATATTTCAGAGATCAATACCTCTTCAAATGGCGTTGTCTGGATGGTCCTGCTTGTGATCGTGGTCGCGCTGTTATTCAAATCGGGAACCGTGATCGATCCGCAGAACAAAGGGAATGTCTTTGATAATAAATTCTTCCCCGTCCAGGCTGTAGCCTGGCTCAACCAGCATCCGCAGAACGGGCACATGTTCAATGAATTTGATTGGGGCGGATATCTGCTGCTCAAGTTATCACCACGCCAGCAGATATTTATGGATGGGCATACCCATATTTACGGCGAAAAGTTGACACGGGAATATGAGACAATTATTTCACTGGCAAATGGCTGGCAGGGTGTTCTTGATCGATATCAAGTACAGTGGGCGATCCTTCGGACAGGCTCTCCCCTGGTCCGCGAACTGGAGACTGTTCATTGGAAGATCGTTTATCAGGATGATACAGCCACAATCTTGAGTCGTCACTAAGTCATTACTCAAGCCGTGGACGAAAGCATACTGCGAGGAAGCTTGTCTGCCCTGACCAGCAAATAAGCCAATAACAGCATAACTGTATAAATAATTGGAAATTTGAATGTCCCCGCACCAGCAAATCCGATGGCCGACAGCCAGGAAATCACAAGAGGCAACAGTATAAGGTAATCCTGGTGAATGAGCCCGGATCGCTGATGGATTCGTATCAGGCAGAAGATCGGGATCAACAACAGAATCAGGTCATGATAGTGAGCATAGGGGACAAGGAATATCGCAGCCAATGCCAGGACTCCGATATGCCGTTCATCGATTCTGGAAGATTTCCACCACACCCAGCTAAAACCAAGGATCCCCAATGCATAAGCCAGCCAGACAATGCTCTGTAACGGTTCATAATTGGAGACCACAAAGTTTCGGCGGATAATGCCCGAAATGGTTGGCATATCCACGGCATGGCCTTCGCGCCAGACGGTTCCTTCAATATATCGGATACTTTCCACAAATCGTATCGTTCCCTCTGTTCTCAACAAGCCAAAACTGATCAGCGCCAGGATCGTGCCTCCGATGACAAAGCCCCAGAAAACCTTTCGATGGTGGAACAGGAATGGGATGGCAAGGAACAGCGCGATCTGTGGACGAACCGTGGTCAGACTCAGCCCAAGGCCGGCGAGAAGATACCGTTCGGAAAAAAAACCATAAGCCCAGAGGGCTGCACCCAGCAGAACTATTGCCGTGTCCTGACCATTCATGAATCCGCTGAATGTTGGGTCAAACAGAAAGGCTCCCAGGCACAGGAGGATAAGATTTTCCCGGGTCAGCCTGGGGATATCCAGTAGGTGTAACAGAATATAGATATTGATTGCATTCAGGAAAAGCAGAACAAGCGCCCATCTTTTGAACGACTCGATGTAATCCCCGCTGACCAGGAGCACTGCCAGAGGGGCAATGAAGGGCAGATGTGTATAGAAAATGGGAGTGACCGGGTGACCCACCGTCTCCGCTTCTATCTTTTGCTGTTCCTCTATTTTATAAATGGAAGCATATCCCTGTGCCTGTGCAATCCGCCCAAACGAATAAAAACCGATAAAATCCGAACCAGTTCTTTGATACAGGTCCCCCAGCATGTTGTTCCAGGTAAGAAGATAATACAGAAAGAGGGAAAGGATCGCCACATAAGTCAGGATCCGGCGAAGATTAATTCGATGGCTGCCTATCTCTCGCATTCTATTCATATCCCATTGTTTTTTTGGATGCAGACCTGCAATATCTCAATGGTAAAGAACTGAATCGATCATAATTGCCAAAAAGATAAAAACCAGGTAGGTACTTGACCATTTATACATGCGCCAGGCCACCTTGTTGCCCCCCGTTTTCCAGACCGCCCAGGCGGCATAAAGAAGCAGTCCTCCCAGCAGCAAGGAGGATAAAAGGTAGAAAAGCCCTGCCAGGTGAAGGATGGGTAGCAGGAGCGTGACAATGACCAGCTCAATCGTATAAATAAGAATTTGTCGGCGGGTTTCCATCTCTCCGCGCACGACTGGCATCATCGGAACGCCGGCGCGCTCATAATCCTTCATGCGGACGATTGCAAGCGCCCAAAAATGAGGCGGCGTCCACATGAAGATAATGGCGAACAGGATCACAGCCGTCATGTCAAGCGTCCCTGTCGCCGCGGCGTAACCGACCAGCGGAGGGATCGCACCCGCCCCACCGCCGATCACGATATTTTGGACAGTCGCCTTCTTCAGCCAGAGGCTGTAGACAATGACATAATAAATGATTCCCGCCAGGGAAAGCAGCGCGGCCAGTCCATTGACAAAGCAGGCCAGAATATAGTAACTGACCAGCGAAAGACCCAGGCCGAACGCGAGACCTTCTGCATCGGTAAGCCGGCTGTCTGCCAGTGGACGCTTGGCTGTGCGCTGCATGTGCCTGTCCAGCTCGCGGTCGATGTATTGATTTAAAGCACTTGAGCCGCCTGCTGCCAGGGCGCCGCCAAGCAGCGTCCACAGGGTGAGGCCAAAAGGCGGCCAATCCTTATATCCGATCACCAAGCCACCGTAAGTGGTAATGAGAAGAAGGCCCACGATCAGAGGCTTGGTCAGTGCCAGAAAGTCCCGGGTGCGCTGCCTGCGATTCATGGCTGGGGCTTGAGGCGCATCTCCAGTCAGCAGGCCGGCATTGTAGGCAAGCAGGAGAAGGGATACCCACAAAGCAAGGGAGGTCAACTGGTGCAGGAACACCAGATGGGGCGGATAGGACTGCGCCACCTGGATGGCACCCACCAGAGCCTGTCCAAAGAACATCACGGCCAGGATGGTGGTCAGCGGCAAAAGGACGAGATGGCTGCGCTGCTCCTTCCATGCCTTGCGAAAGACAATCAGCATCAGGAACGAGGCAATTCCAACGGAAAGGATGTGGGCAATCTTCAGCCATCCCAGGGGTTGGGTGGGAATACAAAATAGAAAGCCACCACAATAAGCGATGGCTCCTGTAACTGCAACAGCACGGCCCAGCACGGTCAATGCCAGGACGGCGAGGAACAGTCCAAATACCCAGCGAGAGAATGAGGATTTTAAAGAATATTTCACTTTGATTCCTGTTTTCGTAAATAAAACGGATATCCCACCAGCAGGATCGTTGCAAAGGTAAACCATTGCAATGCATAGCCAAAGTGTGGGCCCTCGGTCAGTTCAACAGTGGGCTGATAAGGAATGGGAGGGGTGGTGTCGCTTTCATCTACATTTGGCTGGATGTAGACCGGCAGTGCTGCGTAAGGTAGTTGCTCGGTGATATGCTGGATGTCAGCGTTGTTCCAGAGCACAAGCTTCGAACCATCCGCTGGGATGACATCCCGGACCCCTCCCAGGCGCGGTTTTGTCTGACCCAGGCGGAGCTGTCCTGTGACAGTTACATCTCCAGGCTCATTATACTTCTGCCAATCCTGTGGGTTCGAATTGCCCTCTGCCGGGACCCAGCCGCGGTCAACGAGAATCGCTTTCCCGTCGAAGAGAAGCGGGGTAAGAAGGTGATATCCATATTCGCTGCCATTATATTGATTTCGCAAGGCAACCTGATTCTCAAAATCATACTTCCCCGTCACTCTTGCGGCCCGCCACTCCATTTTTGAGATATCGTCCGGCACCTGCTGGTTGAGGTCCAGTGCAGGCATGGCACGCATGGATTCGACCTGATAATTGAAAGCGCGTCGTTGAGCCAGCCTGTCAAGCTGCCAGATGCCAAGACGGATGCATAAGGCTGCACCAGCCACCACCAACAGCGTGGCAAGCAGCCATTTCCTTTGAAACATTTTAAGCAGGAACATCTTCGTTTTTCCGCGAGGGCATGGCAATACTGTAGAGAGAGAACAAAATTCCCATTGGCAAGGCAATGTACAGAACACCGTAGATACGCGTCCCCAGGGTGAGCGGCTCATTGACATCCAATCCCAGATATTTACCAGGCTGGAAGGAACACTCATACGACAGACTCTCCACCTGGTCGAGGGACAGCTGTGCGGAGGTACTGGGGGGAATCCATAACGGGCCGAGTTGATGATCCACTGTATCCTGGTTTTGAACGATCAAAGTATCACCGACCACAAACTTCATATTTGGGGGAATCCCGGGCGGCTGTTCGCCACGCGCCACCTGTTCCGCCGTCCCCCTGGGAATGGTCAAAGTAATCTTTTCTGGCGGCCGGGCGGTCTCGCGAAGGAATATGAAAGGAATTTCGGTTATCGCAACCGAGAGCACCAGCCCGATCAAAAACGAAAACAGGATCCGTTTTGCTATCTGATTTTTGAACATTTTTTCCTAAAGTTACTGCAACAGGAACTGGAGATCGTGAACAAGATCATCCACAGGTGTCTCATAACCGTATGAGGCACGCAGCTTCCCATCCTGGCCGATCAATGTGATGCGGGCGGTGTGATCCACCAGGTACCCGGCAGCCGAGGAACCTCCTGCCACCGACCGATAGATCCCATAATCATTCCAGACCTTTGCCAGTTCCGGTTCCGATCCGCTCAAACCGATGAATTCCTTGTTGAAGTGATTAACGTACTCCTGGACCCGTTGTGGCGAATCGCGCTGGGGATCAACGGTGACAAATACGACCTTTACCTGACCGGCGTTCTCCGGCCCAACCCTGTCGATCGCAGTTTTGAGTTCTGCCAGGGTCGTCGGGCAGACGTCCGGACAGGTTGTGTATCCAAAAAACAGGAGGACAATCCTCCCTTTCAAGTCGCCGAGCTGAAAGGTACTCCCGTCGTGACGTGTCAAGCGAATTAAGGGCGCGTCAGGATACGGTTCCGCATATACCGTGCCGCGCAACCCTACGGTTGGTTTCAACAACCAAACAGCCAGTGTCGCAAAGCCGATCAAACCGAACGCCAGCACACCGACAAGGACAGTCTTTTTATCCATTCTTTAAGCCTGAATTTTCATTCCGAACGATCCATCCATCCCACAGACGTGCCTTCAAAATCCTTGGGCGAAGTTCCGCAAGACGATCGCTCCAGCCGCACAC
>JBLNAU010000278.1:0-3619 GCA_050259515.1 Syntrophothermus sp. | reverse complement strand
AAGATTAATAGGTCTTATACCAGTCGAAGGAAACCTGCTCCTCGTAGAAATCTGTCCAGGGCCTGGCCAGCGCATAGCACAAGGAAGTGATGCGCTCCATCCGCTCCAGACCGATCTTCTCCAGAAATCCTGTACGTTCTTCGGCCTTCATCGAAACAGCCTCCTGCCAAACCGCGCGACCGACGGCGACCCCGCTGGCTCCCGCGTTGCAGGCGGCTGCCACCTGCTGTAGGAACGTTTCAAATTCGGCGGCACCCGAAAGCAGGATCCATGGCACGGTAGAAGCGGAAGAGACTTCCCTGCAAACCTGCTCCCAATCTCTTTTGTCGGTCTCTGCTGCATTCAAGGGGAACTCTGCTTTCAAGAGATCGACGCCCAGAGGAGTGAGGCGTTTTGCAGTCTCCAGGACCACATATCTTTTTTCATCCGAAGAAAGTTTTTTGGATGGATCCAACGAGTAGGAAAGCGGCTCGAGCATGACTGCCAGATCCTGCCTGGCACATTCGTCCGCCACCTGCCTGGTGAAAAGCTCAATCTCAAATGCTGTGTGCGAGTCCGGGTGGTAATACACCAGCAGCTTGATGGCGCTGGCTCCCATCCGCTTGGCTTTTTCCACGCTCCAGCCTGGAAGGATCTGGGCCTGCCGGGCGGTCGCCTCGCCCGTGTAGCCGGTGGATTCGACCGCCACCACCAGGCCGACGTGTTTGGGAATGGCATTCCCGGCAATGGCCTGGGCGGCAGAGACCTCGGGATCCAGCAGGACCGCCGTCGCTTTCAAGGCGAGTGCCGATGTCACGTCCAGCTTAAAACGGGACAGCTGCTCATCCATCACCGAATCAGGATCCAGCGGCGACAGGGCCCGCCTCAAGTTTTGACGATGGTCCAGCGCCAGCGCCGTGATCGTTCCGCGGCTGGAGGAGATTTGCTGCAAACCGCGCAGTTTTCCGATGCTGATTGTTTTTTTCATTGTCCTTATCCCATTTTTTCGAGAACGGTTTGTAGGAATGCTCGTATCTCCCGGGCACTCGAAAGAGCCATCACCTCACGGGCAACTTTCTCCGCCTCCTTCGAGCTGAATTTCCGGATGATTTGCTTGATCTCTGGGATCAGCTTGGGAGAGGCGCTGAATTCATCCAGATGAAGTCCGAGCAGAAAGGGAGTGGCAAGAGGCTCGCCTGCCAGTTCGCCGCAGACGCCAACCCACTTCCCTTTTTTGTGTGCAGCGGCGATCACATACTGGATCAGCTGGAGAACCGCCGGCTGGAAGGCATCTGCCAGGTAGGCGACCTCCGCGCTGGTCCGTTCGGCTGCCATGGTGTACTGGGAGAGGTCGTTCGTGCCGATGCTGAAGAAATCGACCACTTCTGCAAATGCATCTGCCTGGAGGGCGGCGGAAGGCACCTCCACCATGATGCCGATTTGTGGGGTTTCATTAAATGATTTTTCCTCTTTGGCGAGATCTGATTGGCAGCGCCTGATGAGCTCACGCGCCTGGCTGAGCTCATCCAGTGTAGCGACCATTGGAAACATGATCCTGAGATCATAACCGGCTCCGGCCACCAGCAGAGCACGCAGCTGGCTTTCGAACAACTCCGTATTGTACAAAGTTAAGCGAATGCCCCGCAGACCGAGAAAAGGATTGTCTTCTTTGGGGATATGAAGATAAGGCGCCGGTTTATCCCCTCCAATGTCCAGCGTGCGGACGACGATGGGTCGGGAACTGCCTATGGCTTTGAAGATGGCTTGATAGGTGGTCACCTGTTCGGCTTCGTCGGGAGCGGAGCTGCGGTCCAGGAACAAAAACTCTGTCCGCAAAAGACCAATACCTTCGGCGCCGTATTTGACCGCCTCATGTGCATCGGCCTCCGAACCGACATTGGCCACGATTTCGACTTGTTTTCCATCCAGCATCACAGCCGGCAAAGCGGCATTTTCCCAGGCGATCTTTTGAAGGCTTAACTGGCCTGCCGCTTTGGCCTCATACGCCTGTCTCACTTGCACATCCGGATCTACAAGCAGCGTGCCGCTGGCCCCATCCACGATGGCAAAATATCCGTTTTCAATTGATGCAAGATCGGAACCTACACCTACAATGCAGGGAACGCCCTGCGCCTTGGACAGAATGGCGACATGCGATGTGGGTCCGCCGCCCTGGGTACAATAGGCCAGGATGGTCGCCCGGTCAAACAGGATGGTGTCGGCAGGGGTCAATTCCTCGGCCAGGATGATGGATGGCTGTTGCGGCCGGCTCGACTCGGTCCTGTTGCCAAGCAGGAACGATAATACTCTTTGGCCTACATCCTCCACATCGGCTGCGCGGGCCGATAAATATTCATCTTCAAGGTCACGCAGGGTTTTGGCATAGAACTGGATCGCCTCCTGCCAGGCGAAGCCAACATTGACTTTCTCCTCCTGCACAAGGGCACGGACCTTTTCATGCAGATCGGGGTCACGAAGGACTGCAGCCTGGGCATCGAAAATCGCCGATTCCTCCTCGCCAACCTGTTCCCGGGCGCGCCGGGTCAGGGAGCCAAGATCGGCCTCTGCCTGCTGGATGGCCGCTTCGAGGTTCGTAAGTTCCTGGGCCGGATCCGCGATGATCGACCGCTCGGCGCGTACAACCGATCGGCGATAGACAAATACGGGTCCCAAAGCGATCCCGGAAGAAGCCGGCAAACCAACCAATTTTCTCATTTGGATCTAGCACTCCATCCTTGGACCTTGCAAGTTTCCGGCAGTGAGGCGAAATTTATTTATTCTACGCCCTCCGTGAAATTGGATGTGACCAGCTTCTCGAGGGCGGCAACCGCCTGTTCTTCATCAGCTCCCTCGGCCTGGACTTCGACCCGGTCTCCCTGCTTGACACCACAGGTCAGCAGACCCAGGATACTTTTGGCATTTGCCTTTTTCCCCTCTGTCGATAGATTGCTAATTGTAATATTTGAGGAGAATTTACTGGCCAGTTTGACGAACAGGGCCGCCGGACGTGCATGCAAACCGACGGGGTCCATCACATCGAATTGGGCGCTTTTCATATCCGGCCCTCAGATGTAAAAGATCCGGTCGCGATACTGGGCCAGCAGGCGGGCGTTGTATTCCTTGCCGCCATCCACATTGGCAGCCAGGAAAATCGGTGGGACAATTCCACGCCGCAACAGTTCTTCGATGGTTGAAGCGATCAGGGCCTGGAGCAGGGCAATGGATGTCACCCCGGAGACCGGTGTGAACTTTTGCGGTACGCCCTCCGCCTGGAGGACCGCGTCCCCTTTGGGCGCTTTATTGTCCAGCAGGATATCGGCAAAATCATTCATCTTTTTCCCCGAGGAATGCCGGGATGTGACCGACTCGCTGTATTCACGTGAGGTCACACCGATCACCTTGATGCCGCGCTCCTGGGCGATCTGCGCCAGCTCCACGGGCACGGCATTCCGTCCGGACACCGATACAAGAATTAGGACATCGCCGGATTTCAACGGGCTGTTATCCAGGAGGACTTTTGCATAGCCTTCCATCTGCTCCATGGCCGAGGAAATGGTCGTCGGTTTGATATCCAGGGCGGTAATTCCGGGTCCAAATAAAGGATTGACCAGCATCAGCCCGCCGGCGCGATAGACCAGAT